>JBEEPA010000358.1:0-4797 GCA_041191385.1 Bacteroidota bacterium
CTGAAAAAATGATTAAAAACAAAATAACCTCAGGTTTACCGAGGTTAATTAAATTTAAATAAAAAATATAAGGTGCTTAAACTTCAGATTTAAAACTAAAAACAATATCTGGATATTTTTCCTGAGCCATTTCTAATTCGTATCTACTTTCGGCTAAAAAAACATCTTTACCTTGTTTATCTTTAGCCATATTATTGGCTTTACGCAACATAAAATCTTTTAACTGTACTTTATTTGTGGATTCTATCCAACATGCTTTGTACATAGAGTAAGATTCGTAAGTACATTTTGCACCATATTCATGTTCCAAACGGTATTGTATAACTTCATATTGTAATTGTCCTACTGTGCCAATAATTTTTCGGTTATTGGTTACTTTTGTAAATAACTGTGCAACACCTTCATCCATTAACTGATCAATTCCTTTGTGTAATTGTTTACTTTTTAAAGGATCGGCATTTTCTATATATTTAAATTGTTCGGGTGAAAATGAAGGAATTCCAGTAAATTTTAAAATTTCTCCCTCGGTTAAAGTATCCCCAATTTTAAAATTACCCGAATCATACAAACCAACAATATCTCCAGCAAATGCCTCCTCTAAAACACTTTTTTTACTTGCCATAAAAGCCGTTGGATTGCTAAATTTCATTTGTTTATTGTGCCTTACGTGTAAGTAATTTTTATTACGCTCAAACTTTCCAGAAACTACCTTAACAAACGCAATTCTGTCTCTGTGTTTCGGATCCATGTTGGCGTGAATCTTAAATACAAATCCAGTAAATTTTTCCTCATAAGGATCCACCACTCTTTGCTCGGTTTTTTTAGGTAAAGGATTAGGAGCAATTCTAACAAAACAATCCAACAACTCTTGTACACCAAAATTATTTAAAGCACTACCAAAAAACACTGGCGAACCTTTTCCTGCTAAATACTCATCCTGAGAAAAAGGCGGATAAACACCACTAACTAAATCTACATCTTCGCGTAATTTGTCGGCTGCATCGCTACCTATATATTCATCTAGTATAGGATCATCAATATTTTCTACATCTATAGTATCTGTTTTTCTTTGTTTATCAGCTGTTTCAAAAAACTTCACATTGTTTTCGTACAAATTGTAAACGCCTTGAAAATCTGCACCCATACCAATTGGCCATGATAACGGACGAACCTTGATATCTAATTTTTGTTCAACTTCGTCCAACAAATCAAATGCATCTTTACCTTCCCTATCTAACTTATTGATGAAAACCATAATAGGAGTATCTCTCATTTTACAAACACGCACTAAATTTTCGGTTTGCTCCTCCACACCTTTAGCCACATCAATTACCACAATTACACTATCTACAGCAGTTAAAGTTCGATAAGTATCTTCAGCAAAATCTTTATGTCCAGGAGTATCTAAAATGTTTATTTTTAAATCTTTATACTCAAAACCCATTACAGATGTAGCTACCGAAATCCCTCTTTGTTTTTCGATTTCCATAAAATCTGAAGTGGCTGTTTTTTTAATTTTATTTGATTTTACTGCTCCTGCAACTTGTATAGCTCCACCAAACAACAACAACTTTTCTGTTAAAGTAGTTTTTCCTGCATCCGGGTGTGATACAATTCCAAATGTTCTACGTTTAACTATTTCTTCCTCTAATTTCATTTTAAAAATATTACTTTACATGCAAGCTAAAACTTAAACCTGCAATATTTTTATTGTGCGAATAAATTAGTGTAGGTTGCCATTTTAGGGTTAAATCATCACTAATATCGTATGTAGAAAAATGCGCATCCACCATGGCATCTATAAAACCTAATCCATATAAAAAGCCAAAAAACATAAAGTTTCGCTGTAAAGATCCTAATGCACTTTGATATTGTTGTAAAATTTGCGCGCGAGAATTTTCTACATAAGTACTGGCGTTAAGTGGTTGGAAATGATTACTTGAAAAGTTTTCTACATAATCAAATTGTGCATCTCTACTAGCATCTTGATCTTTTAATTTTAATAAACCAAAATTAAAATTTTTCTCAGCATTGTTGGCTTGATAATCTGTAAAAATTAAATATCCCAAACCATAATAAATAGGCAATTTCCAAAATTTACGATTGTATATTTGTCCACCCCCAGGAATTATAGAATACAAAGCAGCTCTTCCTGGACTTCGAGGTGTTTTTGTTTTTTTGGTTGAATTGTCTGGATTTTTATCTGCATCCTGAGTAAAATTCATAAATGAATAACTTTTAAAATCCCCATATATTTCAAACGAATATGAAGGAAAACTTAATGTAAAGAGAACAAATAAAATAAATTTGATTTTCAACATTGTTATTTTTAAAAGGAACGCTAAGATAAAGGATTTTTTTTGAACTAAAACGATTTTTACAAATTTGCTTTACTTAAGCTACTGACTAATTTTATTGTATTTTTTAGTATTTCCAGGATCAATCAAAATCATGGTTTTAGTAATTTCATCTTTAATTTCTTTAGTAGATTTTGAAAACATTTTTACAATTTCATCCGATTTTGCATTAAAATAAACTTGTAATAAAAAAGAAGACGGACGAACACGATTAACTTCCACCAAAGATTTCATACTATTAAAAACCACTTTTTCGCCGCCCAATTTATCCGTTCGCATTACATCTAAACCCAATCTGTGGTAATCGTACAACATTTTTCTAAAAGGCTGAAAAATAGAGTTCATTACGTTTTCAATCAACCAATATCTATTTTTATCACCACCTGCTGCGGCCCAGCCTTTGCCCCCCGAACTTTGGGCATTATTAACAATTTCAAATGCGTATTGATAATATTTTGTTCCCCCCTCAGGCGCAAAAGTATCATAATCCATACCTATAATAAAATAAATATAAAAGGCAATAACAGAGGTTAAGTTACTTTCGAAAGATTGTAAATTGAAATCCATTGGTTGTTGATCCACATAAGTAAAATCAAAATCCAAATCGTTTACCACAAACATAGTAGTGGTATAATTGGTTCCATAAACCGGGCGAATAGATTGAACTTGTAAACTTGCTGTATAATCGTTATTTGAGCGACTTTCTAAATTAATTAAAAACGAACAATTGATTCTTTCAAAAAGTTCATAACTATCAGAAGTCCAAATTCTTGTATTCACAAACTCTATTATGGAACGTTCCATATTGCGAAAAACTTGCTGATCCATATCTTGAATTTTCATGTGATTTACAACCACATTACATTCAATTTCTCTAGCTTGAAGCGAAAAATTTAAAGTTATTATTAAAAATAAAATTTTAAAATAATTCATCACATTTTTTAATTTTGAATAACAAGTGTTTCTTCAACGATAATTTCAGCAACTTGTTGTTTAGTTAACAAAGGTAATGTTTTGGTTTGTGTAGTTGAAACTAAATAAACTTTATTAGTATCGTACTTAAAACCAGCACCTTCTTCTTTTAAAGAATTTAAAACAATTAAATCGGCATTTTTATTTTTTAGTTTTAATCTTGCATTTTCCTCTAAATTTTGCGTTTCCATCGCAAAACCTACTAAAGTTTGATTTTGATTTTTATTTTTACCTAAATATGCTAAAATATCTTTAGTTTTTTGAAGTTCAATCACCAAATTTCCCCCAGATTTTTTAATTTTTTCGTTGGAATATGTAATAGGCGTATAATCTGCAACCGCAGCTGATAAAACAGCAATATCGTAATCCAAGTGTTGATTTACAGATTCAAACATTTCTTGGGCGCTTATTACATCTATTCGTTGAATTGCTTGGGATGAACTGATTGATGACGGGCCGCAAATTAAAACTACATCCGCTCCACGTTTAGCATAAGATTCGGCAATGGCAATACCCATTTTACCAGATGAATGATTACCGATAAAACGAACAGGATCAAGTGATTCGTAAGTTGGTCCGGCTGTTACCAAAACTTTTTTTCCTTTCAACTGATTTTTTTGTTCAAAAAAATCAGATATAAATTCCAAAATTTTCTCAGGTTCTTCTACTCTACCTTTTCCTACTAAACCACTTGCCAGTTCGCCATTTGGGGAATCTAAAACAATGTTGCCAAAACCTATTATTTTAACTAAATTATTTTGAGTAGAAGGATGAACAAACATATCCAAATCCATTGCTGGAGCCACCATCACTTTACATTTAGCCGATAAATAAACTGCTAAAAGTAAATTATCACAAATTCCGTTAGCCATTTTTGCAATAGTATTGGCTGTAGCAGGAACAATTATAAACAAGTCTGCCCACAAACCCAATTCAACATGATTGGTCCAATCGGTTTGATTTTGGTTATAAAAAGAATCGTACACTTCATTTTCGGATAAAGTAGCTAAAGTTAATTTTCCAATAAATGAAGAAGCGGAAGGAGTGCATACCACTTTAACTTCCGCTTTTTGTTTTTTGAGTAAACGAATTAAAAATGCAGTTTTATATGCTGCAATACTTCCACTTACACCAATTAATATTTTTTTACCTTGCAGCATAAAAACTATGCCTCTTTACTATCCTCAAAAGTGTTTCTTGTATAAATTTCACCGTCTACCCATTCTTGTTGAGCAATTAAAACTGGTTTAGGTAAACGCTCATAAAATTTAGAAATTTCGATTTGCTCTCTGTTTTCAAAAATTTCTTCTAAATTATCCGAGCTAGTTGCAAATTCTTCTAATTTAGAATTTAACTCTTGTTTTAAATCTACCGAAATTTGATTAGATCTTTTTGCCAAAACATTAATCATTTCATAAGGATTTAAATCCTTTGCAAATGTTACAACATCTCTTGTAATTGTTGAACT
>JBEEPA010000359.1:0-5123 GCA_041191385.1 Bacteroidota bacterium
TGCTTGCAGGGATTTCTTCTTCATTTTTATTTTATTCATTTATTCAATAATTATGCATGAAATTATTTTAGCTTCTGGTTCTCCTAGAAGAAAAGAGCTTTTAGAAGATATCAATCCAAATTTTGAAGTTATTGTTAGAAATGTTGATGAAAATTTCCCTAGCGATTTACCCTCTGAAAATGTTGCAGAATTTTTAGCAATACTTAAAGCAGATGCATATAAAGATTTGATAATGAACACTAAAAAAATTGTAATTACTGCAGATACTGTTGTGGTTTTTGATAATAAAATATTAGGAAAACCTAAATCCAATCAAGACGCAATTGAGATGTTAAGTTTACTATCAGGCAAAATGCATGAAGTTATCACAGGTGTTTGTGTAATGGCTGAGCATAAAAAAATTAGTTTTAGTGAAGTTTCGAAAGTGTATTTTGATAATTTACCCAAAGAAACTATCGAATATTACATCCATAATTTTAAACCTTTAGATAAAGCAGGAGCATACGGTGTACAAGAATATATTGGTAGAATTGGCATTAAAAAAATAGAAGGATGTTTTTACAACATTATGGGCTTACCTGTTAACAAACTATGGAACGAATTGTTAAATTTTTAAGCATGCGATTGAATTTATTCATTTTATCGGTATTTTTTATTACATCATGTAACTTAATTCCAAAAAAAAATCGCACTCAATTAACTGTAGAACATTTGCCTATTATTTTAAAAAGTAATTTTAAAAAATGTTCAAATCCAAAAATTGGAAACGAACTAATTTTGCGAGTAAGTTTATATAATTCCGAAAAAAATAAATTAAACGACACATTAATTGTAAAATTTTTAGGAAATCAACAAAATGGAGATAAATGGAATACTATTTTGGATATTTTAAACCCATGTGATTCTGCTTTAGTTGAATCTAAATTAATTACAAAACAATTTGATGTAGCTTTTGCTAGTGTTAAAATGTTAGGTTTTAGTTCTCCAAAAAACTCGGATTCTTTCTTTTTTGATTTATTACATCAAAATGCTGGATTAAACAACAATATTTATCCAGACACCTTGTATCAAAATTTAGAATATGGAGATACTATAACATTTAAAAAGTACGAATTAGATGAATATGGGCATTGGAAAATTTTCAATAATGAAACTTTTATTTTTAATCCTACCTTACAAGATTACTGGATTAAAAGGTGGTTTTTACAAGGTTATCCAAATATATTATTGATTGATAAAGCACCTAAAACTAAATCTAAATTTATTTATGCTATAGAGAATGTACGAACTCAAAAAGCTATTCCAGTTGCCAATAAAATTTTTCCCGAACAAATTGATTGGATAAGTATAGAAGAAGGATTAAGCTATAAAAAAATATTTGATGCTCAAACCATTATTAATCATCAAAATACATGGATGCAAATTCAATATCAAATATTTAATGCAAAGGAAAAGGCAGTTTTAAATTCCCCAGAAACTACCATTTTTTACTTTAACGATGAATTAGTTCCTAAAGCTTGGGTAAAATGTTTGTATAATGCAAAAAAAAATGATCATTTTTATATTCAAGCAGATTATCCATGGGCTTATGGAAAAAATGGATTATATCCTTTAATTTCACCTAAAGAAAAAGTGTTTTTTGATATTAAAGTAATTGATGTTCCTGAGAACTAAAAAATGGAATTACCAGTTTTAAATTTTCCTAAGTACAATTTTAGATTTAAAAAAGATGCCAATAATACAGTGTATGTATATGATAACATACGTAAACAATGGCTAGTTTTAACTCCAGAGGAATGGGTTAGGCAAAATTGGATACAACATTTAATACATCATTATCATTTTTCACCAGCAAATATTATCCTAGAGCAGGGAATTAAATTATATAAAACTCAAAAAAGATCAGATATCATGGTCCGACACGAGCAAAATAATTATGTTTTAATTGAATGTAAAAGACCAAACGTAACTTTAAACAAAGAAATATTACAACAAGTATCTAGATATAATCTTGTATATGATTGTCCGTTTATGGTAATAAGCAATGGTTTACAACACTTATTTTTCCAAACTAAAAACAATCAAATTATACCCATAGAGGATATTATAAGAAATTAAGTTTAATTATTTTTCTACAAAAATAATTTTATATTCCTGTTTTAATTCGTTTAAAATTGGTGCATAAATATTTTTATCTACAGGAATTTTTACGCCTTTTGCATTTATTTTACCTTCTAAATACAACTTTGCTGCAATTGCAATAGGTAAACCTACTGTTTTTGCCATAGCGGTTTTATGTTGATTATGCCCTAAAACTACTAAACTAGATTGTATTTTTTTTGTAACACCTTTTATTTCATACTCAAAAATATGATGCATTGCTATCATATCTTTATCAGTTGATTTTAATCGCAATTTTTGCTCTAAAATATGTTGCAAAATTCTAGCGGGACTAGCATTAGGAATACCAATTTTTTCGTGACTAAATAAACCTAAAAATGTTAATTTTTCCCACAAAGCAAAATCATCTTGCTCAATATTTAAATAACGTTGTAATTTAATTTCAACAGAATCATGAGGATTATATGCTAAAAAAAGATTAGTAAATTCACGATAAGACAAGTTTTCAGAATCTGGAATAATGTATGAATCATCAGTAAATCCCAACTGAATTAATTTATCCCAAGCTTTACAAAATCCTAATCTTCTTAAAGTTCCTCTAAAAACGGTTTCGGCATCTTTTAAATTATACAAAGATTTATATTGAGTAGAATCTCTATTTGCATAGCCTTCAAATTTTCCATAATCCAAAATTTCAATTACTTCTGTTCGCCTAAACAACTTGGTATAAGGAATATATTTTAGTGTTCCCTTTTGATAAAATCTAGCAGCTCCACCTTGTCCGGCTAATACCACATTTTTTGGATTCCATGTTATTTTATAATTCCAAGGATTATCATCACTTTCTGGAGCAACCAAACCTCCTGTAAATGATTCCATAGTAATCACTCTACCACCATTTTCTTCAATTTCATCTATGATTTTTTTAGCCGACATGTGATCCAAACCAGGATCTAATCCACATTCATTTAGAAAAAGTAAGTTATTTTCACTAACCTCTTCATTCATTTTTTTCATCTCATCTGATAAATAAGATGCTGTAAATAATGAAACTTTGTACTTTATACAAGATGGAGCTAGTAAAACATGTAACGTAGCTGGTAACATACTAATTACCAAATCAGTATCCTGTATTTGTTTATCTAAGTCCTCAGAGTTGAAAATATTTATTAATTCATGCGGAATTTGAGGAAAATTATTTACATAACTATCTTCCGGAAAACAATCAGACAATACCTTTAAGGAAAACTTACCTTGTTGAATTAATGGTTGAAAATAAGCTAAAATATAGTAACTAGATCTACCTGCTCCAAATAGAGTTATTTTTTTAGTTTCCATAACATTTAGGTTTAATCACAATCGAACAGTAACTGAATTACTGATCCTGTTTTAACCTCTATACCACTAATTGGTGATTGTTGTTTCACTTTAAACGAACTTGTATCTGTAGATCCGCAAGAAATATTATCGATTGATGCTACTTTAAAATTTAGTTGTAGTAAAACCAATTCTTGTTTAGCTTCTTCTATAGTTAAATTTTGTAAATCAGGGACAATTACAGACTTATAACCTTTTTTTCCAACTTTTAATATTAATTTACTACCTGCATATACAACGTCTTCGGATTTTAAAGATTTTCCTTTATAATCCAAAACACCTAAAACAATATCATTATATTGATAATCAGTATACATAATACTATCAACAATAACATCATAACTACCTAAATTATCTAAAGCACCCCTAACAGTTGAAGAACCAGATAAAATATTATCCAAGTACAATTTTATGGTTTTTTTAGATCTTGCATTAATTGTAATGTAAATTTTACGTCCTTCTTTAACCTGAGAATTTGGTGTTGGAATTTGAATAACTACCTCACCCGGTTTTTTAGTTCTATCAAATATACTATCCACTAATTCGTATCTAAACTCACCTTCTTCTAATTTTTGTATTGCATCATTATACAACATTCCTTTAATATCAGGAACTGTAACAGATTCTCCATGCATTGTATAACTATTTAAATACCCTAAAACCAAGTATATAACAGCAATTAATACCACTAAAAACAAAACTATACTTATAGATAATTTTTTAATTAAGTAATTCATATTCAATTTATTATTAAACACTTAACAACAATATAAACTTTTTTAAAAATGCATATATCACACATTAAATAAAGAAGATTGTAAAGATAAAAAAAACGAAATGAGCTTTCATGTATTCCAAAAAAAATATACAATATTATTTTAAAGGAAATAAAAAAGGGTTGCTTAGCAACCCTCTGTGACCCCGCCAGGATTCAAACCTGGAACCTTCAGAGCCGTAATCTGATACTCTATTCAGTTGAGCTACGAGGCCAAAATTTTGTGCAAATATATAAAATTATTCTTGAACTTCAATCATTTTAAAAGGAACTTTAATGATTGCTTGATAATCTTCACCAGCTTCTAACATATCCTCATCATCTTCTTCGTAATACCAATTGATATTTACATCATTACCCGCATTTTTAATAGCCTCTAATTTTTTAAAAATATCTAATATACATTTTGATGAAGAAGTATTAAAATACTCTAAATGAATATTAACACGAGTTAAACTTTTTGGATTTTTACTGTAAGCATCCAAAGCATCTACCAAAGGTTTATAAAATTCGATACTATTTTCTGGAATAGATCTACCTTTTAACTCCAATACTCCATCCTCTTCGTTAAATGTAATTTTTGGAGTTTTATTTGTTCCTTCTAAATTAATCTTTCCCATACCATTTAAATCTTAAACTTATTAAATTAATCCTGCTGTTGAGGAATTTTTATATACAAACTAAAAAATGAATAATCTCTATCTGCTTCCATAAAATCGTAATTTAAAGAATGTCCACTTTTACGCGCAATATCAATAATACCTAAACCTCCTCCTCCTTTTTCTCCTCGTTCTGGGTTATTTAATACTTCTTGATACAATCTTTTTAATCCTTCTTTATCCAAACTATT
>JBEEPA010000360.1:0-5093 GCA_041191385.1 Bacteroidota bacterium
TTTTTTATGGTGGCTACAGTTAGTAAAGAAGAAGATCCAATTGTGGAATTAACGATTCCAAATGCAGAAGAGTGTACTAAAATTGAAGATAAATCTTTGGAGGCTATTGTTAATGTTGGTACTCCTATTGCTGAACTTCAAGCGCAATATGGTTCGGAGCCTCGTATTCAATTGAATGATGCTATTAAAGATTTAACAGGTATTCCTCAGTTTATTGAAGAAAAACGTCAGGAGATTAAAAGTCAATCTCCAGATCCTGAATTGGGTAATAGATTATCTAAAAAAATGATTGTATCATTAAAAGTTGACCAAAAATCAAAGGTTGGTGTTTTAGATGATATAAAACAAGAACTTAGAAAAATGAACGCTTTAAAAGTTAGTTACGTTGTAAATAATATTGGAGAAAATTATTAGTGATAAACTTTAAAAATTTATCGCACTTTTTAGTGCGATTTTTTTTGTGACAAACAAATATATCGTAATATTGCAATATTAAAATTTGGTAAAATGAACGAAGATTTAAAAATTGGTTTTTTTGAAAAATACTTAACTATTTGGGTTATACTGGGTATTGTTGCAGGAATTGTTTTGGGTAATGTTTTAGGGGATAATATATTAATTTTAAGTGATATGAATATATCAACGGTAAATATTCCAGTAGCGCTTTTAGTTTGGTTAATGATTTATCCGATGATGGTTCAGATAGATTTTAGTAGTATAAAAAATGTTCGTAAAAATTTAAAAGGATTAGGTTTAACAGTGGTTATAAATTGGTTGATCAAACCATTTACGATGTCCATTTTTGCCTATATATTTTTCAATCATATTTTTTCGGCTTGGATACATCCAGAAGATGCAGAACAATATTTGGCTGGAGCTATTTTATTAGGAGTAGCCCCGTGTACAGCAATGGTTTTTGTATGGAGTTATTTAACTAGGGGTGATGCAAATTATACCTTAGTTCAGGTTTCTGTAAACGATTTAATTTTGTTAATATTATTTATTCCAATTGTAGGGATTTTATTTCATTTTTTCGGAATTAATTTCACTGATAATCAAACGGGAGCGGAGTTAGGGATACCTTATGATGCTTTATTTACATCAGTATTTGTATTTGTAGTTATACCATTATTGGCTGGTTATGTATCAAATAAATATTTAATTAAACGCAAAGGTTTGGAGTGGTTTCATCAAGTATTTTTAAAAAAATTAAAACCAATTTCGATCATTGCATTATTAAGCACATTAGTTTTGTTATTTGCTTTTCAGGGAGATAAAATTGTACAACAGCCTTTTAACATTGTATTAATTGCGATTCCGTTAACCATTCAAACTTATTTTATATTTTTTGTAAGTTGGTTTATAGGTAAATATTTAAAATTACCTCATAATATTTGTGCGCCAGCTGCAATGATTGGAGCAAGTAATTTTTTTGAATTATCTGTAGCAGTTGCAATTGCTTTGTTTGGATTAAATTCTGGAGCATCGTTGGCAACTGTTGTGGGAGTTTTAATAGAAGTGCCAGTTATGTTATCCTTGGTTGCTTTAGCGAATAAATGGAAATATTAAATTGTAAACATATGTATACTACTTTGCAAAAAATTATCGAGCAGTTAAATTTTAATTCTATCGATGCGGAGCGAAAATCGCAAATTCAAATTTTAGCCAATTATATTCAAAAGAAAATGGATGAAAAAGGTGAATTGGCATTGAATTTTATTTGTACCCACAATTCTCGTCGTAGTCAGTTTTCTCAAATTTGGTCGTACACAGCCGCTTTTTACTATAATTTACCTATCATTTCTTATTCTGGTGGAGTAGAAGTTACAGCATTTAACGAAAGAGCAGTGAGAACGATTGTTGAAATGGGCTTTGAGGTAAATAAAAATGGCGATGAAAATCCTATTTACACAGTTAAATGTGCCGAGGAAGCACCAGAATTACTAATGTTTTCAAAATTATTTGATGATGAATCTGTAAAATTTCATCCTTTTGGGGCAGTAATGACATGTGATCATGCAGATGAAAATTGTCCATTTATACCTATTGCAGATGCAAGAATTCCTTTGCGTTATGAAGATCCTAAAAAGTTCGACGATACGGTTTTAGAGGAAAAAATGTATCATGAAAGATCTTTGCAAATTGCTACAGAATTATTTTATTGTTATAGTTTGATAAAAAAATAAAGTTTATACATACTAAAAAATATGTTTAATCGTTTTAAAGTGTATTAACTTAAATTCGCCTATGAATAAAATTTCTACTTCTGTAAATTTATCACAACCTAAATTAGCAAAACCTTCTCAAAAATCGATTGATTTTTTAATTAATTTTTCAAAGTCGATTGAAGTAGTGAAGGAAAAAAAATCAAAATTACTGTTGTGTAAAAATTAATTTAAAAGCGATGGATTTTCCATCGCTTTTTTTATTTTATTATAATTTTTTTGCTGTAATATGTGTTATTTTGTTGAAAATACACCAAATAAACTCCCTTTTTATAGTTGTTTAATGATATTTGGTGTGGAAATGATGAAATGTTTGCTTCATTAGCCATTATTGATCCTAATAAATTAGAAATTTGTAAATTTTGAATTGGAAAATCAGATTGAATATTTAAAACTTCGTTTGTAGGATTTGGGTAAAATGTAATATGGGAATGTAAAATGTCTTTTGAATGAACACTTGTTGTATTATTAATTACCCCAACTGCGTCTAAATCGAAACCACTACTAGGGAATGGAGTAGGAAAGGGGTCGTTGATTAAATTTCCGTTACTATCTTTTGATCCCAGGTTTTCGTTAATACTTCCAATAACATCAATGATTTTTACATGAGTAATTTTCATAATATCTAATTCTTCAATATCTTTTAATTCATCTAAATCAAAGGGAGTTCCAAAAAATACACGATATTTCCCAGCTAGGTTATGTATTTTTGAGGCATCTAAACTTCCAAATGCATCAATTTGGGCGTCTTTTGAAGTATTAGATATACTCGGGAATCTAAAATAATTTACCCCATCGCTACTAACTTCTACATGTGCTAACTCCAAAAAAGAATCGCTAAATCCATTTTCGAAAACAGCAAAATCAAAACCTTCACCATTGGCAATAGGAGGATTAAATGTTAAAATAGCGCTTCCACCATCACCCAAACTTACAATGCTGTTACCACTAGCTTTTCCAATAGCATTTTCGGGAGTTCCACTACTAGCAAATCCAAGTTCGGGATTGGTAATATCCATTAGTCCCCGATTAACTTCACAAGTTTTTGCCCAATCAATTATAATTATACTGTCTCTATGTATAGAATTTGTTGTATTTTTATCACTTGCATTTCCTGCAAATTGTGCATTTAATTTATTGTAAAGAAAAAAAGTAAGAATAACTAGATAATGAATTTTGAGCATAAAATTATTGTTTGATTAATTTAGTAGTTGAAATTTGATTGTTTTGAATTATGTTAACAAAATAAATTCCTGAATTCCAATTATTTGTAACAATAGTACTGTTGCTTTCATAGTTTTGGTCGTGTATGATTTGACCAGAAATATTGATAACTCTAACTTGACACTTTCCTTCAATAGAATTTATACTAAAATGATTATTGAATGGATTAGGATAAACCTTTAAGTTTTTATCAACAATAAAATTATTTGAAGTAGGTGTACCAAAAGTTTTTAAGTTATCTAAAGCAAAAAAAGCTGGTGTATTCATTCCCCAATCATTGTTATCACTTGAGCTTAAAGTAAAAAGTAAGCTATCTGCATCACCTAAGTTGGTTAAATCTAACCAGGTCCAATTTGTTACAATATAATCTTCATTACTATTTTCGAATCTAAAATCGGCCAAGTAAAACTCAATTTCATTTGAACTCAATTCTCCATTTAGATATTTTTTCACACTTAATTTAAACCAATCAGCATCAGTTCCATTATCTCCTCCAAATTTTTTACCAAATTTATCACCATTTTCCATACTTAATGCAGCATAAGTTGAGTTGCAAACATAAAATCCATCAACAGTTTTTCCTTTTGATTCACCTGTTAAAATAATTTTGCTTTTATCTTTTCCTATCACATAGTTAGCAGAGTTATCGGCCCCAATCCCAGCTCTTACTGAATAAGCGTTTATTGATCCTGCAGTAGTTGAATCGATTACATTAGAATAAGCCCATCCACTTTGCCAAAAATCTCCCCAAAATTCTTTTGTTGTATGGTTATTAAATTTAGCATTTCCACTTGTAAAACTATTGTGTCCATAAGTTTCCGATCCATTCCAAAATGAGTTTAATGGTAAGTTTAGATTTTCAAAATTGCTAATAACTTGTGCATTAGTATTGTTTAAGTTGAACAATACACAAATACTTAAGATGATTTTTTTCATTTTTTAAAATTTAAATGTTTAATTGATAATTGAATACCTGTATAAAATTGTTGAGGTGGCATGGGTCTATTTTGAACCACTTGATAATTTTCATTCCAAATATTTGTAATTTGAAAAAAATAGTTTGTATTAATTTTTGTATACTCCTTAGTATATTGTACACTTAAATTTCCAACTGAGTATGGTGGAAGATAATTGGAGTGATCCGATGAAGTATAAGTATAACCAATATAATTTTGGCGGTATTGCACACTAATTTTTTTATATTGAATGAGTAATCCTCCGTTAAAGTTGTAAATTGGTGAATAAATGAGTTGTTTGTATAAACTTGCATCATTTGGTGTTTTTGATGTTGTATTGTGTGCAATGTTGTAGTTTGTATTTAAGTTAAATTGAATTTTCCAATTATCTTTTGCCCAGTGTATTTTATGATTACTTTCTAATCCATAACTATGAACATTCATTAGGTTCATCGGACTCCAAAAATTTGTGTTTGGTAACCAAATAATCCAATTATTAATTCGTTTATTATATCCATTAATTTCCAGATGATAAAGTGTGTTTTTATTTAATTTTATAGTCCATTTTAACCCCAATTCACTAGTAAATCCCTGTTCGGGTAATAAATTTAATTTTCCGCCTGGAATCCAAAATAAATCGTTAAAAGTAGGGATTCTATTAACTCTATTGAAGTTTGAGTAAATTGTA
>JBEEPA010000361.1:0-2686 GCA_041191385.1 Bacteroidota bacterium
GTAATGTGGGCGATAGAAAAAGTAGGACTAAAGGAAATGGTTAAAACTTTACCCGATGGTTACAATACACATATAAGTACTAATTATAATCAATTTTCTCGAAATACTATTCAAAAAATCATATTGGCACGTGCAATTGTTACTAAACCAAAATTATTACTTTTAGAATATGCTTTCGAGTATTTTGGCTTAAAAACAAAAAAAGATTTAATTGATTTTATTTGTGAAAATGATAATCCTTGGACTGTTGTAGCAGCGTCCAACGACCCTACAATTGCTCAAGCTTGTGATAAAGTGATCATTTTAAAAGATGGTGTAGTTAGTTACCAAGGAAAATTTGAAGATTTAATCAAGATACCAGAAATACAAAATTTATATAATGCTTAATTTATCTAAAATAGACATATCAGATCGTTTGGATAAAAATAATTTTTCATCCTTTAAATACATTAAAAAGTATCAAAGGAGTAGTAAATTATTAAAAGTATCTTTTGTGTTTTTTGCAATAGTTTTTGTTGTTAGTTTTTTTCCATGGACACAAAATATCTCGGCCGAAAGTTATGTTACAACTTTAGAACCTGATAAACGACCTCAAAATATAAATTCTATTATAGCTGGTAAAATAGAAAAATGGTATGTTAAAGAAGGGAGTTTTGTAAAAAAAGGCGATACTATTATTTTTTTAACAGAAGTAAAAGATAAGTATTTTGATCCAGAATTATTAGATAGAACAAAAGAACAAGTGGATTACAAAGAGCAAACTGTGGATGCATTAGATCAAAAAGTTAAAGCTATTGATGAACAAATTGAAGCTTTAGTTAAATTGCAAAATTATAAAATTGAACAAGCTAAAATCCAATTAAAACAAGCACAGTTTAAAATTGCAAGCGACAGTGCAAGATTAGTAGGAACGCAAGAAAACTTAATAATTGCTAAACAACAATACCAACGTGCAGAAGAATTGTATCAAAAAAAACTAAATACAATTAATCAATTGGAACAAAGAAAGTTTGCTTTACAAGATGAACAAGCTAAATTTATTGAGCATCAAAATAACTTATTGAGTAGTGAAAATGAAAAATTAAATGCCGAAATACAAATTATTACTTTAGTTAATGAATTTCAAGAAAAATTAGCTAAATTAAACAGTAACAAACAATCTGCTTTAAGTTTTAAATTTGGTGAAGATGCCAATTTATCTATACTGGAAAATACATATTCTAACTATAAACAAAGAGGAATATATCATTATATTTTAGCGCCACAAGATGGTTACATTACACGCATTAACAAAGCTGGTATTGGCGAGGTTTTTAAAGAGGGTGAATCTATTGTAACAATAATGCCAATAAATTACAATTTAGCTATCGAAATGTACGTAAGGCCAATAGATATTCCTTTAATTAAAAAAGGAGGTAAGGTTCGCGTTAATTTTGATGGTTGGCCATCTTTTATCATTTCGGGTTGGCCAATTATTTCTTTTGGAACCTATGGAGGCGAAATCATTGCTATAGATAGATATATTAGCAACAATGGATTATATAGAATTATGGTGGCTCCAGATCCAAATGATGAACAATGGCCAAAAAATGTAAAAGTGGGAACAGGTGCCGAAAGTGTTGTTTTATTTAATGATGTACCTACGTGGTATGAGTTTTGGCGACAATTAAACGGTTTTCCGCCCAATTATTATAAAGGAAATCCGGATAAAAACTTTATTAAAATATCAACAAACTAAGATTACAAAAACGTTAAAATGTATAAATATATATTCCATATTGTATTTTTTTTAGTCTTTACATCGGTAAAAGCTCAAAACGTTTTAAACTATAGTGATTATATTAATAAAGTACTAGAAGATCATCCTTTTAGTAAATTAGCAGATTTAGAAATTAGTGCAGCAAAAGCAAATTTATTAAAAGCTAAAGGCAATTTTGATCCTTATATCAGCTATCAATATTCCGAAAAAAGTTTTAATGATTTAAACTATTACACAATTCATCAAGGTAAATTAATTGTTCCAACAGGATTAGGACCAAATTTAAATGTTGGTTATGAAAGAGCTAATGGTAATTTTTTAAATCCACAATGGAAGTTACCCAATGATGGTTTAGTAAATATGGGTATAAACATTCCACTTTTACAAGGATTAATCATTGATGAATCTAGGGCTTTTTTACGACAAGCAAAGGCTATTTACAGAGCATCCGAAGTGGAAAAAAAATTAGTTTTAAATCAAATCATATTAAATTCTACTTTTCAATATTGGTACTGGTTCGAATCATTCAATAAATTATTAGTTGCAGATAAAGGTGTTTTATTGGCTACAGAAAGGTTAAATGCTTCTGTAACTAGTGCAAAAGCTGGTGATATTCCTTTTGTGGACACTCTAGAAACTAATATTCAATTGCAAAATCGATTAGTGAATTTCCAGAAAAATTATGGTGAATATAAAATTAATGAGCTACAATTGGGCTTTTTTTTATGGACAGATAGTGCACAGGCTCCAAAAGACAATACGCCTCCAAACTATATGTTATTTAACCCTCCTACAGTTCCAGTTTTTAATTTAGATACTTTAAATACTAAACTTAAATTGCATCCAGAATTAAACCAAAAAGTTTTAAAACTTAAAATGTTAGAGTATGATAAAAAAATGGCTTGGGAATATTTTAAACCTCAAGTA
>JBEEPA010000362.1:0-5463 GCA_041191385.1 Bacteroidota bacterium
TAATTGTAAGTTTACTTACTACAATCGTTATCTATCGATCTAATATTTTTCAAAATATTAATAATTTAGAATTTTCATCTCTTTTACTAATAGTTCTTTTTTCTTCTTTTTTATTGATTAGTGCTTACGATTTGTTAGCTGTTTATTTAGTTTTAGAAATGCAATCACTTTGTTTTTATGCTTTTGCAAGTTTTAAAAGAAATTCTGCGGCGTCAACCGAGGCAGGTTTAAAGTATTTTATTTTAGGTTCTTTAGCTTCTTGTTTTTTTTTATTGGGGCTTTCAATAATTTATGGTTGTTTTGGTACCTTAAATTTAAATGATTTATTAATCTTAAGCTCTTTTACTTTTGATAATAATTTTTACGCTTTAAATACTTTATTGTTTTTTGCGTTTTTAACCGTTATTTGTGTGTTTCTTTTTAAACTAGGTGTTTTTCCTTTTCATTGGTGGCAACCAGACGTTTATGAAGGCGCACCCCTAAGCTCAACAATAATTTTTGTTTTAATTCCTAAACTTGTTTTTTTTTGTTTTTTAACAAAATATATTTATATTCATATAAATAATTTTGGTATTATTCGGGACTTTTTTTTAATTAGCGGTATTTTAACTGTTAGTGTAGGTTCTGTTTTTGCAATTCAACAAAAAAGATTAAAAAGATTATATATTTTCAGTTCTATTGCTCAAGTAGGTTTTTTAGTTATAATTTTGGTCACAGATTTTTTAGAGGGTTATGCTTTTTTGTACTTTTTTTTGTTTGTATATTTAATTTCTTCCAGTTTAATTTGGATTTTTTATAGCGTTTTATTAGACTCTATGACAAAAGTTAAAGTTTTTAAAAGTCAAGGAACCGAACAAATCTTGTTGTCTTCTTTAAGTAATTTATTTAAAAAAAATAAAATTTGGTCCTTTATTTTTTTAGTAACTTTTTTTTCATTAGCAGGTATTCCTCCGTTTGCCGGTTTCCTGGCTAAATTTTTTGTTCTGTTTGAGTTATTAAAAAATTCTTATAATTTTTCGACTATTTTTCTTACGTTAATTAGTGCGTTATCTGTTTATTATTATATTCGGATAGTAAAAATTTTGTTTTTTGAACCTTCGAAAAAAGTTGTAAATAGTTTAAGTCTAATTTTTAACGGAGCTATAATAAATCTTGAATACTTAATTGTAAGTATTGGTTTAATTTTTTTAACTGTCCTTTTTATTAATCCCAAAATTTTAATGCTTATTGCTCAAAAATTAGCATTGGGAGTATTATAATTTTAATAGTTAAATTTTGATAGGTATAGCTCAATGGTAGAGTATCAAATTGTGGCTTTGATGGTTGTGGGTTCAACCCCCACTACTTATCTTTTTTGTAATAAAAAAAATTTTTTGTAAATGAATCTTATGCTTTTATTTTCATATTGTGACGCAGCTCAAAAATGGCAATTAGGTATTCAAGACCCAGCATCTCCTCTACTTGAAGGGATGATTTCCTTTCACAATTATTTAATGTTTTTTTTAACATTTATTTTTTTTTTTGTGTGTTGGTTACTTCATTATTGTGTAACCAATTTTAATTCTAAGTCAAATCCAATCCCAAATATATTTGCCCATATAAGTACTTTAGAAATTATTTGGACAATTTTACCTGCACTGGTTTTGGTTTTAATCGCGGTACCTTCTTTTACCCTATTATACTCATTAGATGAACTAATCGAACCCTCTTTAACCCTTAAAGTTATAGGACATCAGTGGTATTGGAGTTATGAGTATTCCGATTTCGTTTCGAACTCTATAGATTCTTTAAACTTTGATTCATATATGATTGCTACTTCGGATCTTACTAAAGGTGCATTTCGATTATTAGAAGTTGATAATAGAGTAATTCTACCTATTTTAACACATATTCGATTATTAGTAACTGCGGCTGACGTATTACATAGCTGGGCTGTTCCATCTTTTGGTATTAAAATTGATGCAACTCCAGGTCGCTTAAGTCAAGGTTCGCTGTTTATTAAACGTGAGGGTGTTTATTATGGACAATGTAGTGAGATTTGCGGTATAAACCATGGATTTATGCCTATTGTTGTTAAAGGAGTCAAAACTGCTATATTTGAACAATGGGTTATTCGAAAATCACAAGGATAATATTTTTTAGAAATGTTTGTTGTTTTTTTAATTTTGATCTATTATAATATAATTGTCGATGCTACAGTTTAAAAAAACTTTTAGAAATTTTTTACCAATCGTTACTTCATTATCTTTCAACAATGAAGTTTCTCTTATAGTATCTCATTTAAATTTAATTTTTGTTTTAAAATTTTTAAAAGATCATATAGGTAGTCAATATAAAATATTATCTTGTATTTCGGGTGTCGATTTTTTAGGTAAGGATTACAGATTTTGTATCGCGTATGACTTGTTAAGTATTCAATTTAATAATCGTTTACGAGTTAAAATATTTGTTAATGAAATAACATCGATAAATTCTTGTTGCCAAGTTTATATAAACGCGGATTGGTGGGAACGAGAAGTATGGGATATGTACGGCATTTATTTTGAGAAACATCCCGATTTACGAAGAATTTTAACTGATTACGGTTTTGAGGGTTATCCATTTCGAAAAGATTTTCCTTTATCCGGTTATACGGAATTACGTTTTGATGAAAGTTTAAAACGTGTGGTTATAGAACCTGTGGAACTAGCTCAAGAGTACAGAATCTTTGATTATGAGCTTCCATGGTAAATTAAGTATATTTTCTAATAAAAAAAGTATTAATAAATATGATTCTTAAAAAAAAAAAATTATCTAAAACTATTAAAAATTTTACAATAAATTTTGGACCTCAACATCCTGCTGCGCACGGAGTTTTAAGATTAATCTTAGAGCTAAACGGCGAGGTTATCGAGCGCGCGGATCCACACATAGGTTTATTGCACAGGGGCACAGAAAAACTTTTAGAATATAAATCTTTTATACAAGGTCTTCCGTATTTTGATCGATTAGATTATGTTTCTATGATGGCTCAAGAGCACACCTACTCTTTAGCTGTTGAAAAATTAATTAGTTTAGATGTTCCCGCCCGGGCACAATACATAAGAGTAATATTTTTAGAGATAACTCGTATATTAAATCATCTTTTAGCTGTAGGCTGCCATGCTATGGATGTCGGAGCTATGACACCCTTCCTGTGGGCGTTTGAAGAACGTGAAAAACTAATGGAGTTTTATGAACGCGTTTCGGGAGCACGCATGCATGCAGCTTATATACGCCCAGGTGGAGTTTCTTTGGACTTGCCTTTAGGTTTTATTGATGATTTATATCTTTTTATTAATCAATTTAATATCCGATTAGATGAGATGGAGGAGATGTTAACCGGAAATAGAATCTGGAAAGAAAGGTTAGTCGGAATTGGTAAAGTATCTGCTAAAGACGCATTAGAATTTGGTTTTAGCGGCGTAATGCTGAGGGGTTCTGGTATATCGTGGGATTTACGAAAAACACAATCTTATGAAAGCTATAATGAATTTAATTTTAATATTCCTGTGGGAAATTTTGGTGATTGCTTTGATCGTTATTTAGTTCGGGTAGAAGAGATGAGAGAATCGTTAAAAATTATTGAACAAGCAATTCAAAAAATTCCTAGCGGTTTATCAAAATCCTCAAATCAAAAGCATGTTAATCCTTCGCGTTCCGAAATAAAATCTTCGATGGAATCTTTGATTCATCACTTTAAACTTTTTACGGAGGGTACATTAGTGCCTTCGGGAGAGACTTATACCGCAACAGAAGCACCAAAAGGTGAATTTGGAGTTTATTTAATAAGTTCAGGATCGGATAAGCCTTATCGTTGTAAAATTAAAGCTCCAGGATTTGGTCATTTACAAGCATTAAATTTTATGTCTAAAGGGCACATGATAGCGGATGTTGTGACTATTATAGGTACTTTAGATATTGTATTTGGTGAAATTGATAGATAAGCTTATACTCCGCGCGTCCTTAGCTTAACCGGTTAGAGCAAGAGCTTTCTAAGCCCTAGGTTATGGGTTCGAGTCCCATAGGATGTTTTTCTTCAATTGTTTTATGGTACAGAGGGTTATAAATCTTTTAGTTCAAGTTAAAAATTTTTCAATTAGTAAACGCTTAATTTTATATATTAATAAACATTCTAAATTTCCAAATATTCTGTATGCTTTATATAAAAATGGTTTGATTCAATCATTTGGAAATTCTAATGCATCTAAATATTATATAAATATTCGATATTATTATAATAAACCTGTAATAAATTATTTAAAATTTTTTTCAAAACCTTCTTTTTCCATTTACTTAACCCTAACTGAAATTTATCAGCTGCCAACTAAAAAATTCCTTTTCTTTTTTTCGACATCTACCGGCAATATTTATAATCAGCTTGAATGTAAAAAGCATAAAGTAGGGGGTAAGCTACTTTTTCTTCTTTAATAAAAATATAATTATATTAATTATGCTAGCATATAAAGTTCCATCTTCAACTCTTTTTAATGATAATACTTTTTTTTTTTTAAAACTTTTAGACAAAAGATTTATATTTATTTATAAATACAAAATCTATTTATCTATTCCTAATTTCGTTTTTTGGAAAAAAACTAAAAATATTTGGATATTTTTTTTCCCTAACCTTAAACAAAAAAAAGCTTTTCTTTTTTTAAATTATTTTTTAAAATTTTTAAGAAAAGTAACACAACTTAAACGTGTTAAACTTATTCTAGTTGGTCTTGGTTTTAAAGGTATAATTTTAGAAACTAATATTTTGTCTTTTAAATTAGGATTTAGTCATGTTGTAAATATTAGAATTCCGGCAAGTGTCAAGGTCGTTATTGTAAAAAATAGTTTATATCTAGAAGGGTCTAATCCTCAAGTATTGGGTAATTTTGCAAATCAAATTAAACATTTAAAATATCCTGATAACTATAAAGGTAAGGGTTTTTGGTTTCGTTCTGAAAAACGAAAGCTAAAACCTGTTAAAAAAGCATAAATAATAGATCAAAATATGATAAATACTACTAAAAATTATCGATTTTTAAAAACTTTTATTAATTCTGAATTTTTTATTCAAAAGGATAAAGTCTGTTCGACCTCCCCTACTAATCATTATCAATTAAAACAAAATTCTTTAGTTATTTTAGATCCAATTTTACACCTTAAAGAATTAAAACAATTTATTCGACTTTTACAGTTTTTAAAATTTACTCCTGACTCTAAATTGCATCTTGTTGTGAAGAATTCTCAGTATGATTTTTTAATTCAAGAATTTTTAAAACGGAATAATTCGTTAGGTTTCCAAATTGAAAATTCTATTGATACTGATTTAAAAAAAGTCGCAAATTACTCGCGACTGTCAGTTTTGATTGATTGCTTTCTTCATACTGACTCAAATTTTTTTATTAAATCTAATTTATCTATTTACAATCTTATTTATAAAATAAATTCTAATGT
>JBEEPA010000363.1:0-9941 GCA_041191385.1 Bacteroidota bacterium
TAGTAAAGCTGTTAAAATTGTAGAAACAACTAAAAGTCCAATTAAAAATATAGAGAAATTTATCAAACTATTTAAGCTGATTTTATCACCTAAATAAAGTAAAACAAATAATACAGATAAACCAACTAATCCGATTTTTAAATAATTTAATATTTTAGCCAACATGGTTGGGAAAGTTTAAAAGTGAATAAAATTATTTATCTAATCTTGATTTAACAATTTTCATAAATGTATTAGAAGCATCTTCCATACTGTTTACTAAATTATCAATCTTTGCAACTATTACATTATAAAACACTTGTAAAATAATCGCTACAACTAAACCAGCAACCGTTGTAATTAAAGCTGTTTTAATACCACCCGCAACAACAGTTGGTTTAATACCGCCTGCTTCTTCAATTGCATTAAATGAATCAATCATACCTAATACAGTACCTAAGAAACCTAACATTGGCGCTAATGCAATAAACAAGGAAATCCAAGAAACACCTTTTTCCATTAAGCCCATTTGTACAGAACCTCCAGAAATTATAACTCTTTCAACTACTTCAGACCCTTCTTCTGCTCTTGATAATCCTTCATAAAATATACTACCTACCGGACCACGAGTATTTCTGCACAATTCCTTAGCAGAATCTAAACCTCCATGCTCTAATGCTTCATCAATTTTGTTTAGTAACTTCTTAGTATTTACTGTAGCTAATGATAAATAAATTATTCTTTCAATAGCAATGGCTACACCAATAATCAAACATAACAATACAACAACCATAAACTCAATACCTCCATCAATGAATAAATCTTTCATGAATTCGGTAAAAGTTGGCTCTTCACTAACCGGAACTGCAACATCTGTTGCTCCTTCAGCTACAACTTCCTGCGCATCTTGAACTTTATCGTCTTGCGCTACTACATTTAAAGGTGCTAATATAGCTAAACCTAAAACAAAAAATAAAGAAATGGATTGAATTAACTTTTTCATACAATTTGAAAATTAAACTATAGATATTTGATTTATACTAATTTTTTGTAAAACTAGAAATTTTAAAGTACACAAAAGTAATATTGATGAAAAAAATGTAAAAAATTTATCTTATGAAATGTTAATTAGTAATAACTATTTAGTTATCAAATACTTAAATTGTAGTTAATACATAAGAATAGAATATCACAAAAAATTACAATTGATTAAAAGTAATTAGAAAATTGGTTATTGAAAACAAAAGACTCAGGCGCTTTCAGCTTAAAATCTCCGCTTCGCTCCGGTACGAACCCTCTGGGTTCTCATCCCTTCACTCTTCCACTTCGTTGCAGAGAAGAAGGGATTAGTGCGCTTTCAGCTTATAATCTCCGCTTCGCTCCGGCACGAACCCTCAGGGTTCTCATCCCTTCACTCTTCCACTTCGTTGCAGAGAAGAAGGGATTCGAACCCTCGATCCCGTCTCCGGGAAACACGCTTTCCAGGCGTGCGCCTTAAACCACTCGGCCACCTCTCTATTGTTAATATTGAGGTGCAAAAGTAACAATTTTCGCGATTAGTTACATATTTATTCAAAAATATATTTTTTTTGCTTTAAAATTAGATAGTTTTGTAAAAGAACGCAATTTACTTTGTTAACGGATGCGAATTTAATTGTCTATTGTTAACAAATAGTTAAGTTTGAAAATAATTTAAAAAATATCATGGATACCAGAAGACAACAAAAAATATCTAATGTATTGTTAAAAGATTTAGGTGAGATTTTTCAACAAGAATCTCGAAATCTTTTTAATGGAGGTTTTATAACAGTAACTCAAGTACGTGTAAGTTCTGATTTATCAGTAGCTAGAGTTTATATTAGTATATTGGGTGGAAATAAAGAAAATATATTCGAATTGGTGAAAAACCAAAGTAAAGTTATTCGTAAAATTTTATCCGATAGAGTTCGATTTCAACTAAGAAAAACACCAGAATTGGCGTTCTTCATCGACGATTCATTAGATTATTACGACAAAATTGAAGAACTTTTAAAAAAATAGCTCTTGAAATTTGCGTTTTACATAGCAAAAAGATATTTAATTGCAAAAAAAAGCAACAATATAATCAATTGGATTACGGGAATTTCGGTTGGTGTAATTGCTATTGTTACCGCTGCAATTGTTGTAATATTATCTGCTATGAATGGTTTATCAGAAACCGTCATGAGTATGTACGCTAATTTTGATCCCGATTTAAAAATCACAGCTAAAAAAGGGAAATTCACTTCTCAAGAATTTTTTAAAATTGATGAGATTGAAAAAATTCCAGGTGTTAAATTCACTATTCGTAGTATCGAAGAAACTGTTTTACTGAAATATAAAGACAATCAAGAGGTTGCTATTATAAAAGGAGTTGAAAGTGGTTTTGAAAAAATGACTGGTATTGAAAATTATATTGTAGATGGATATTATGCAACTGAGGGGGAAATTGAAGATTTGTGTATTATTGGTAGCGAATTGGCTTATCAATTAGGAATTAATACTGCTGTACCTCAATATCTTGGTGTATTTATTCCAAATCTTGATGGTAATTTTTTAGATGAAGGAGACTATTTTAAAAGCATTTACCCTAAGCCTGTTGGGGTTTTTGATATCAACACAGATTTTAATAGCAAATTTGTGGTAACCAATATAGATTATGTAAGAGTTTTATTAGATTTAGACAATCAAATTTCTGCTTTAGAAATTGGAATTGAAAACAAAAACAATTTAGAAATAATTAGAAAAAAAATCCAGAATATATTGGGTAATGATTTTGTAATTAAATCTAGATTTGAACAAAACGAATTTTTATTCAAATCCATAAACACCGAAAAATGGATTACTTTATTAATTTTAACCTTAGTTGTTTTATTAGCTATATTTAATGTAATTGGTTCTTTAACTATGCTTATAATCGATAAAAATAAGGATATATTTATATTACAAAGTATGGGCGCAAACTTACAACAAATAAAAGCTATATTTTGGCTTGAGGGTAGTTTAATTGCTTTAGTTGGTAGTTTAATAGGTAGTTTTATGGGGTGGTTAATTTGTTTTATACAAATGCACAGCTGTTTTATTGGTTATGGAGTTGGCGGAAAAATGGATTGCTTTCCAATAGTAATTTTACCAACTGATATACTTATTTCTATTTTAATGGTTTTAGGTATTTCCGTAATTTTTACAGCAATACCTGTATCACGAATAAAACAAAAGTAACATTAAAAAGATTTAGCTATCAAATGTTAGCTCTTCTTCAAAATAATTAATAATTGCCTCTTTCATCAATCTCAACTGTTCTCCAGGTTTTAGAGATGGTAATTCTTTTAAAATTTCATAATGTGGCCAGCCATCATAATCTCTACCAACCAACTTATAAAAACCAAAAGGCATTAAAATTCTACAAATTGCTATATGTAACAACTCTACTTTTTGATCTTTAGTAAAGTTTTTCGCCCCATTTCCTAGTTCTTGTACACCAATTAAAAATAATATTGCTTGTACATCCAAATCTTCTCCAAATTTCTCCTCAACTTTTTTAACTGTATCTAACCACTTTTGCTCAAAACCCTTATCCATAAATTATATTTTTTGCAAAAATAAAAAAGGTTCGTTGTAAATAACGAACCTTCTCATTTGTATTGTTGATATTAACCAATTGATTTATTTAACAGAATCCACTACAGCTTTAAAAGCCTCTGGATGATTAGCAGCTAAATCAGCTAAAACTTTTCGATTTAACTCGATACCTTTTGCGCTTAATTTACCCATAAACTCAGAATAATTTAATCCTAAAGGACGAACACCTGCATTAATTCTCATAATCCATAAAGATCTGAAATTTCTTTTTTTCTGGCGTCTATCTCTATAAGCGTAAACTAAACCTTTTTCAACTGCATTTTTAGATACAGTCCATACATTTTTACGGCGACCAAAGTAACCTTTGGCTAACTTCATCACCTTTTTTCTTTTTGCCTTTCGAGGCACTAAATTTGTTGAACGTGGCATAATTTTTAATTTTTTTGATTAAAAGCGACATGTTTTTTCAATGTACTTTGTGCTTGTAATCGGGTTAGTGAATTAATAAAACCAATTACGTAATTATTTACCGATGTTTAACATCAACTGAACATTCCCTGTATCTCCATCAGATACCATTCCTGCATGAGTTAAATTACGTTTTCTTTTGGTAGCTTTTTTAGTCAAAATGTGACTTTTAAAAGCATGTTTTCTTTTAATTTTACCAGACGCAGTTACTTTGAACCTTTTTTTAGCGCTGGATTTAGTTTTCATCTTTGGCATACAACATTTATTTAAATCAACAATACATACTATTTTTTTGGGGAAACCATCATAATCATTTTTTTCCCTTCTAACTGTGGTAAATTTTCAACTTTACCGTGATTTTCTAATTCTTGAGCAAATTTTAATAATAAAATCTCACCTCTTTCCTTAAAAACAATTGTTCTACCTTTAAAAAATACATAAGCTTTAACTTTCGCACCTTCTTCTAGGAATTTTTTAGCGTGATTTAATTTAAATTCAAAATCGTGATCATCCGTGTTCGGACCAAAACGAATTTCTTTAATCACAACTTTTTGAGTTTTACTCTTTATTTCTTTTTGTTTCTTTTTTTGTTGATACAAAAACTTTTTATAATCAGTAATTTTACAAACTGGAGGAGCTGCATTGGGTGAAATTTCAACCAAATCCATTTCCATCTCGTCAGCTAATCTTAAAGCTGCCTCAATACTTAAAACCTGAGGTTCAACATTATCTCCTACTACCCTTACCTCTCTAGCACGAATATCTCTGTTAATACGATGTTGATTTTCGTTCTTTTTTTCTCTAGGATCTCTTCTATTTTCTTGCTTCATTAATTAATTATAATTGTATTTTTAAGTTTTCTTTTACTGCTTTATCAATTTCATGTGCAAAACTTTGTAAACTCATTGTTTCCACATTTTCGCTTCCATGTTTACGCACCGAAACTACATTTTCTGTAACCTCTTTTTCGCCAATAACCAACATATACGGGATTTTCTTCATCTCATTGTCTCTAATTTTTTTCCCTACACGTTCATTTCTATCATCAACGAAACCGCGAATATCGTAATTATTTAGCAAATTTAAAAGTTCGTGGCTATAGTTATTGTATTTTTCACTTACTGGCAATATTGCAACTTGCTCTGGAGTTAACCATAATGGGAAATTTCCAGCACAATGTTCAATCAAAATCGCAATAAATCTCTCCATCGATCCAAAAGGAGCACGATGAATCATTACGGGTTGATATTTTTGATTATCACTACCAATATATTCTAAATTAAATCTTTCAGGCAAATTATAATCAACTTGTATAGTACCCAATTGCCATTTTCTACCAATAGCATCTTTTACCATAAAATCCAATTTTGGTCCGTAAAAAGCTGCTTCACCATATTCCACAACAGTTTTCAAACCTTTTTTAGCCGAACTATCAATGATTGCCTGCTCCGCTAAACGCCAATTTTCATCGCTACCAATATATTTAGTTTTATTTTCGGGATCACGTAATGAAACTTGTGCTGTATAATCCTCGAAACCAAAAACACTAAAAACATATTGCACTAAATCAATTACCTTTTCAAACTCTTCATTTAATTGGTCTGGGCGACAAAAAATATGTGCATCATCTTGTGTAAATCCTCTCACACGGGTTAAACCGTGTAACTCTCCACTTTGCTCATATCTGTAAACTGTTCCAAACTCGGCTAAACGAACTGGTAAATCTCTGTATGATCGAGGCTTAGATTTATAAATTTCGCAATGATGCGGACAGTTCATTGGTTTCAACATAAACACCTCACCATCTGCAGGAGTTGTTATAGGCTGAAATGAATCCTGTCCATATTTTTCGTAGTGACCGCTACAAATATACAAATCTCTGTTCCCGATATGGGGAGTTACCACAGGTAAATATCCTGCTTTAGATTGGGCTTTACGTAAAAAACCTTCTAATCTTTCGCGAATTTGTGCACCTTTAGGTAACCACAAAGGTAAACCCTGACCAACATTTTGGGAGAAAATAAACAATTCCATTTCCTTACCCAACTTACGATGATCACGTTTTTTAGCTTCTTCTAGTAAAGTTAAATAATCATCTAAGTCCTTCTTTTTAGGAAAAGATACACCATAAATCCTAGTTAACTGTTTATTTTTTTCATCACCTCGCCAATAAGCACCAGCAATATTAGTTAACTTAACCGCTTTTATAAATCCTGTATTGGGTAAATGAGGTCCTCTACACAAATCTGTAAAATTTCCCTGTGTATAAAATGTAATTTCACCATCCTTTAAATTTTCAAGCAACTCTAATTTATAAGGATCATTTTTTTGTTTAAAATACTCAATCGCCTCACTTTTAGAAATTTCCCTACGGATATAATTTTGTTTTTCTCTAGCCAACTCCACCATTTTATCCTCAATCTTTGGCAAATCAGCATCTGTTATGTGATAATCCTGAATATCAATATCATAATAAAAGCCCGTTTCGATTGCAGGACCAATAGCTAATTTTATACCTGGGTAATAAAACTCTAAAGCCTCCGCCATTAAGTGAGCTGTGGAATGCCAAAAAGTTTCTTTTCCTTTCGTATCGTTCCAAGTTAACAATTTAATACTAGCATCCTCTAAAATAGGACGTTCAGCATCGTACACTACGCCATTCACCTCTGCTGCCAACACATTACGCGCTAAACCTTCACTAATACTTTTGGCAACATCCATTGCGCAAACACCTTTTTCCAAAGGCAAAACTTTTCCATCAGGTAAAGTAATATTAATCATTTTGTTCATTTTAAATTAGTTAAAGTACAAAGTTTAACTAACGTTATTAAAAAAATCAGATTGCAAAAGTAGTTATTAGCAATTAAAAACACACTATGCAATTGCATTTAAAATTAAACTAATTTTTGCGCAGCTTGTAAAGCTTCATTTAAACCTTCTAATTTTTTCCCTCCAGCAGTTGCATAAAAAGCTTGTCCGCCTCCACCACCTTGGATAAATTTAGATAAATCCTTAATAATTTCGTTAGCTTTAAAAGTTCCTTTTTGCAACAATTCATCACCAATAATTACCGATAAATTGGGTTTCTGATTAATTTCGGCACCTAAAATCATTAATAAATTAGGATGTTTTTGTTTAAACTGAAAGCAAATGTCCTTTACAGCATCCGCAGAGTTAATCTCAATTTTTTCAATCAACACCTCTACTCCATTTCTATTTTCAATTTTGGCACTCAAATTATTTTTAATCAAACTAGCCTTTTCGTTAATTAATTCCGAAAATTGTTTTTCGATTACAGATTTTTCATCTTGAAGGATTTGTATTTGCTGTAATACATCTTTGGGATTTTTCAATAAAGATTTAATCTCTTTTAAAGTATTCAATTCGTTTTGTAAAAAAGCATCAGCTGCATCACCAGTAATCGCTTCTATTCTTCGGATACCAGCTGCTACTGCACTTTCGCTTGTAATTATAAAATTGCCAATTTGTGCAGTTGAACTAACATGAATTCCACCACATAACTCCACCGATTCACCAAACTGAATCATACGTACTTTATCACCATACTTTTCGCCAAACAATGCCATTGCACCTCTATTTTTAGCTTCTTGTATTGATATTTCTCTTTCTTCATTTAATTGCAAATTTTGTCGGATTTGCTGTTTAACCAAAGTTACAATTTGTTGTAATTCTTCGTCGGTAACTTTTTGGAAATGACTAAAATCGAAACGTAAATAATTATTATTTACCAATGATCCTTTTTGTTCCACATGTGTACCTAAAACACTACGCAAAGCATAATGTAATAAATGCGTAGCACTGTGGTTACAAGCCGAATTAAAACGCGTATTTTCATCAACTAAAGCCTTAATTTTTGCTTGAGGCTCAACAGGAATTTGTTCCGTTGAAAGTAAAATTACGCCGTTTTCTTTTTTAGTATCAACCACCTTAATTTTTTGATCTCCAGATACCAACCAACCTTGATCACCTACTTGCCCACCACCTTCAGGATAAAAAGGTGATTCTTTTAACTCGATTTGAAATAAGTTTTTTCCCTTATTTTTAACCGCACGATAACGCAAAATTTGGGTTTCGGATTTCGTGAAATCATACCCTATAAACTTACCATCTCCATCATTAACTATATACCAATCATCCGTTTCTAATAAACTTGCTTTTCTAGATCGGTCTTTCTGAATTTGTAATTCTGCTTCAAACTCCTCCATATCCACAGTTAAACCATCTTCACGAGCCAACAACTGGGTTAAATCTATAGGAAAACCAAAAGTATCATACAATTCAAAAGCAATTTTACCCGATAGAACATTCGATTTTAAATCGCTTTTATGCGCCTGATATCTATCAATACCCTTATCTAAAGTACGTAAAAAGTTATTTTCCTCTTCCTGAATAACCTTTTCAACTAAAACTTGCTGTGATTTAATTTCGGGAAAATAACCACCCATTTCCTGAGCTAAAACATCAACTAATTGACATAATAAAGGCTGATTATAGTTTAATTTTGAAAAAGCATAACGAACAGCTCTTCTTAAAATTCTTCGTATTACATAACCCGCACCAGTATTACTTGGCATTTGTCCGTCTGCCACTGCAAAAGAAACCGCACGAACATGATCCACAATTACTCTTATCGCTATATCAGTAATAGTATTTGTACCATATTTAATTTTTGTAAGTTCCTCTACCTTTTTAATTAAGCTTGCAAAAACATCCGTATCGTAATTAGATTGTTTGCCTTGTAAAACCATAGCTAAACGCTCAAACCCCATACCTGTATCCACATGTTGCGCTGGTAATTTTTGTAACGACCCATTAGCTAATCGATTAAATTCCATAAAAACTAAATTCCACACTTCAATAACTTGAGGATGATCATTATTTACCAAATCTTTACCCGAAACTTTTAATTTTTCGGATTCATCTCTAATATCTACATGAATCTCGGTACATGGTCCACAAGGCCCCATTTTACCCATTTCCCAAAAATTATCCTTTTTATTACCCATCAAGATCCTATCCTCTGGTATAATTTTTTTCCATAAATCATACGCTTCTTGGTCCATTCCTAAACCATCATCCTTAGCGCCTTCAAATACAGTAACATAAAGATTATTTGGATTTATTTTACAAATATCTACCAAAAATTCCCAAGCCCAATTAATAGCCTCCGCTTTAAAATAATCTCCAAAACTCCAGTTACCCAACATTTCAAATAAAGTGTGGTGATAGGTATCCACACCAACTTCTTCCAAATCGTTGTGTTTTCCGGAAACGCGTAAACATTTCTGACTATTACATACCCTTGGGAATTTAACAGGAGCATTTCCTAAAAATAAATCTTTAAACTGGTTCATACCCGAGTTTGTAAACAACAAAGTAGGGTCGTCTTTAATGATTAAAGGCGCCGAAACTACCATAGTATGTTGTTTCGATTCGAAAAATTCTATAAATTGCTTACGGATTTCTTGAGCTTTCATAATTTTTTCAATTTTGTATCTATTTAGTAAACAGTATTTTAATTTATTCCAATTAAATTAGTATATTCGCAATCTTTCTTTATCTAAAGATAAATTGAGTTTGCAAAGTTAATAAAAGAATGAGTAAGGCAAAGTTTAAGTTTAACGATAAAACACTTCAGTACGAAAAAGTTGAGCTTTCGTGGAAGGACCGTTTAAAAAAATTGGGCGTTCAATTTGGCTTCTCTATCTTATTATCACTGGCTTTCATCATTTTATCCTACCCAATTGTAGAGCAAATAATTGCTCGTAAACAAATTGTAGAAAATTCTAAACTAAAACGCGAATATAACTTTTTATCCACCAAAATGGATGAATTAGAACAAGAATTAAATATTTTAAGACTAAGAGATGATA
>JBEEPA010000364.1:0-5021 GCA_041191385.1 Bacteroidota bacterium
CCCTTAAATAATATAGAGCATATTCACGAATTAGTTGGCTTGGGAATCACAATTAAATCCAAAAACAACAAGGAAAATTTATATGGTTTAAATATTATTAAAAACAGCAACTCTACTTTACTCGACGAAAAAAAGGGGCAGCGGATTTTAAATAAAGCCTCCAGTATTGCCTCTGCTACCGATAATCATTTAAAACAATTGTTGCGTTACGATGTAAATATTGTGAACGGTATTACTGGTGCGGTAAAGGAGCATAAAATAAGTGATATTATTTTGGGTTTACATGATCAAAAAGGTATTTCGGATAGTTTTTTGGGGAATTTAACCGAAGGAATTTTAACAAAATGTACTGCTACTACTTTTATTTACAAACCTACTCAACCGCTCGGCACAATTAAAAGACATATTATTGTAATCCCAGAAAAAGCCGAGTTGGAAAGTGGTTTTGCTTTATGGTTGCTTAAAATTTGGAATATCGGACGAAATATGGGTGCTAACTTAGTGTTTTATGGTAGCGAACGTACTTTAAAATTTATAAAAGATGTACAAATTAAACACCCTTTAAATTGTACTTATATTACTTTTAACGATTGGAACGATTTTTTAATCTTATCTAGGGATCTAAAAAAAGACGATAACTTGATAATTGTTATGGCACGTAAGGATTCTTTATCTTACCAAAATAGCATGGCAAAAATTCCATCGTATTTAAACAAATATTTTGTAGGTATAAGTTTTATTTTGGTTTACCCAATTCAATACGGTATCAACGACGATGAATTTGTGGCAAAATACAACGATGCTTCTATCTTGGAACCTATCGAAAAACTAGACGAAATTGGCAAAACAATTGCACGAATTTTTAAACGAAAATAAACTATAATTTATTTTTTGTCTTGCAGAGCAAAAACTCTTTTTAATAAATCGGTTGTACGAGCATTAAAATTGGTTCGAATTTCTTTTTCTTCTACTGTAATCATTTTGAAAACACCGGATAATGCTTGGTTAGTAACATAATCGTTTAAATCTGGATTGATTTTTTGGATAAAAGGAATGGCATTGTAAGTAGTAAAAATTTTCTTCCATATATCATCTGCCCCAACTTTACTAAACGAATTTTTTACTACTGGGTAAAATTTATTGTACAAAGCTTGGGAAGTGTTGCTTTGCAAATATTGTGTTGCCGAGCTATCATGCCCCATTACAATATTTTTTGCGTCCATTATCGACATACTTGTGATGGCATCTACAAAAATTGGAGTAGCTTCTTTTACAGCATCTTCTGCAGCGCGATTTAACATTTTTAATCCTTCATCTGCCAACATGCCCATTCCTAAATCGCGCAAAGTTTTATCTACTCGTTTTAACTCATCGGGCATTAAAATTTTAACTGCTTCGTTTTTTAAAAATCCATCTTCTAAAGTTAATTTTTGCACCTGATTATCAACACCTTTGTTTAATGCCTGTTTTAAAGCATTTGCCATGTCCTCTTGTGTTAATGGAATTGTTTTAGGAACTTGTTGTTCCAAAACATATAATAATTCGTTACAAGAAACGGTTGAAAATACTACTATTGCGCAAAAAATTAACTTCTTTATCATAATCAAAAAAATTTGTGCGCAAATATATCAATAAAATCCATTTGGCTTAGATTTACTTCATCAGAATTTATTAAATTTGATTGTCTTTTAAATTAAGCTTATGATAAATTTGATATATCTTTTTGTTGCTTTATTAGTTATAGCAACTTTTGCACAAATTCGTAAAACTTATTACTATTCTGCAGTAATTTTTGGAAAAAAACCACCTTTTTGGGTAAGACTATCAGGAAAATCTGTAGATTTTGTAGAAAACTTAATTACATTGCAGATTTTTGATAGAAAATAACGCATAAAATTACTATAATATAATATTTCTTGAAAAATTTCCTTAAAACTTTAGGACCAGGTATTTTATTTGCTTCCACAGCAATAGGTGTTTCGCACTTAATACAATGTACTCGTGCTGGTGCCGATTATGGAATGGCTTTGGTTTGGGCTGTTGTGGTTGCTAATTTTTTTAAATATCCGTTTTTCGAGTATGCATCTCGCTATGCCAACGTTACTAAAACTTCCATTATCGATGGATATTTATCGATGGGTAAATGGATGTTGTGGACATATTTTATAATAACCATTTTAACCATGTTTTTTGTAACCAGTGCTGTAGCTGTGGTTACTACAGGATTTTTTGATAATCTTTTAGGAGTTTCCGAAGCTTTACAATCCATGGGTTTCCAAAATACAAAATTGGTAATGCCTGTGCTAACTTTTGTGGTTTGCGGTGGAATATTATTCATGGGTAAATTTGGATTATTAGATTCCTTAACTAAAATTATTGGTTCTGTTCTTTTAATCAGTACACTAGTTGCTTATATTTTAGTTTTATTTAAAGGGGCACAACCACAAATTCCTAATTTTATTGCCCCAGATGCTTGGGATTTTGGCAATCCTTTAACCTTTGGCTTTATTATAGCTTTAATGGGCTGGATGCCTACGGCAATGGATTTATCGGCTTGGAATAGTTTATGGACTTTAGAGCGTATTAAACAAACAAAATATCATCCTAGTTTACGCGAAACACAAATTGATTTTTTAATTGGGTATGTTATTTCTGCAATTTTAGCCATTTGTTTTATTACTTTAGGTGCATATATCATGTTTGGAACTGGAGAAAAGTTAGAGGATAATCCAGTAAAATTCGCACATCAGGTTGTAATTTTATTTACTCAATCCATGGGTAATTGGAGTTATTTTTTAATCGCAGCAAGCTCTTTTACCATTATGTTTGGAACTTTAATTGCGGTTTTAGATGGATATTCGCGCAGTTTGGAACGAACATGGACCTTACTAAAACACCCCACTAAAAAAGCTACATCACAAAAAAAAGCTTTTAATATATCATTGATAATTTTAACTTCTATTAGTTTTATTATCATGTATCTATTTGTTTATTCACCTAATAGTTCTCCAAGAGGATTTAAAAATTTAGTAGATTTTGCAACCTCTGCAAGTTTTATTTTTGCGCCAGTTATTGCCATTGTAAATTTTAAACTGGTTAGCAATAAGCAATTTCCTAAAAAACACCAACCAAAATTATTTTTAAAAATTGTAAGTTATTTGGGTATCATTTATCTAATCGCATTTTCGCTTATAAAATTGTATTACATTTTAAGTAATGATTAATATTTTAATAGTGGGCAGTGGGGCTATGGCTAAATTTGTTGTTGCACAAATCCATCAAAAATGCAATGTTTATACTTTAGGAAATTTTTGGGATGAAAACTTTATATTTCAAAATCAAGAACAAAAATTTACAATATATGAGTATCAAAATTTTAATCCAACTACACAGTTCGATTGTATTTTTTGGCTTACCTCAACAGTGTACAACCAAAGAATTTTAGATGAACACAAGGCATTTTTTAAAGCCTACACAGGTATAGTTTTAAATTTTCAAAACGGAATGGGTTACGAAAACTTGTTTGTTAAATATTTCCCCAAAGCAAATTTGTTTTTTGGCTCTACCACTCAAGCTGTTTTAAAAAATAAAAAGGGAATTTTAGATACTGGACAAGGTGCATTTTTTATAGATATTTCGGCTAAACACAACAATATTTTACAAACTATTTCTGGCTTTTTAACCATTGAATTTATCGAGGATATAGAGTTTAAACGTTTACAAAAACTAAGTATAAATGTGGTTTTAAACCCTGTTACAGCATATTTTCAAATAAAAAATGGCGAAATTTTAACACACCCCGAAGCTTGGGAAATGGCAGGAAAAATTATTGTTGAAACCTTTCCATTTTGGCAAAAACAAGGAATATTTCCTTCCATTCCAAAATACGAAGATATGGTAGTAGATATAGCCGAAAAAACTGCGGAAAACTTCAGTTCCATGTGCAGCGCAAAAATCAACAATATTCCCCTAGAAACCAGCAGCATAATTGATTTTGTATACCAAAACACTCAATCCAAAACCTTGTTTTTTTTATTGGAGAATTTGTAGCGATTTTGATGCTTAACTTTTAAAACTAAGTTTAAAATCTATTCTTCGTTCCGAAATTATAATAAAGTGGCTATTTTACATAATTTTAATTCATAGTTTTGAGGCAAGTTTACAACTGATTATTTCTAATAAAAGTTCTAAAATTTTCTTTATAGATTATTAAAGAGTTGGAGTCGTAATTATTTAAAAAGGTTCTAGGAATTTTATCTGCCATTTCTAACTCCTCATTCTTTGCATCTGTTTAATTTATTATACCAATTAAATTTGGAATTTTAAGCTGTAAGTATGCATTAAAGCCACAAATTAAGATTACTATTTTAGTGTTAGCTCAAGAATTTGAAAGACTTTTTAGAAATATAAGTACATTATATTAATCGAATCTCAGGTTATTAAGCACCCCAATTGTCTCTATCTAATGCTCTAAAATTTATGGCTTCGGCAATGTGTGGTATACGGATATCAGTATCTCCATCTAAATCTGCAATAGTTCGAGCTACTTTTAAAATACGATCGTAGGCTCTGGCAGATAAATCTAATTTATTCATAGCTTGTTTTAATAAATCTCTACCCACTTCATCTAAAGTACAATACTTCTGAATTCCCTTACTATCCATTTGTGCATTGTTAAAAATAGCTGGATTTTCTTTATATCTTTCTATCTGAATATTTCGCGCCTTAATTACACGTTCTCTTACACTTGCACTTTTTTCTGAAGGACGTTTATCTGCCAATTCATCAAAACTTACAGGAGTTACCTCAACGTGTAAATCAATCCTATCCAACAAGGGACCCGAAATTTTATTTAAATAACGTTGAACTGCACCGGGTGCACAAATACAATCTTTTTCGGGATGATTATAGTATCCACAACTACATGGATTCATGGATGCAATTAACATAAAACTTGCAGGGTATTCCACTGCAAATTTTGCTCTAGAAATAGAAATTTGTCGCTCTTCTAAAGGCTGACG
>JBEEPA010000365.1:0-2752 GCA_041191385.1 Bacteroidota bacterium
AGTAATTTGTGATAAAAAAGGAAAGAATTTATGTTTAAACATTATAAAGTATTAGTTTTATTTTTTATACTTATAATTAAAACTAAATTTTATGCTCAAAACTGTTCTCCGTCGTGGAACTCAAATACTAAATATACAATTTCAACTTCTGTTAGTTTTAATGGAAGAAATTACACATCAAATTCGTTAACTCAAAATGAACAACCTGGAAGTCTTGGGGGAGCATGGATAGATGATGGACCTTGTTCTAATTGTATTTTATTGCCTGGGTCTATAGAGAGTTCACAAACAGTTTTAGCTAATTCTATTCCTAATCCTTTTTCAAATACAAAATCAGCATCGGTTTCCGGTGGAGGTAGCATAAATTATCAATGGCAAAGCTCAACTAACAATAGTACATGGAATGATATTACGGGAGCTAATTCAGCAAACTATTCCCCAGGAATAATTACATCAAAAACTTTTTTTAGAAGAAAAGTAATTGCTGAAGGATGTGTAGATGCTTTTACTCCTAGTGTTTCAATTAATATAGAAGCAAATAATAATATTGATACAGATGGTGACGGAATAATTGATTCTATTGATTTAGATGATGATAATGACGGGATTTTAGATTGTGCTGAAAATGGTTTTGACCAAGTAAATTTAAAAAAAGTATTTAATACAGCAGGTAATGCAAGTTACCTAAATGGAAATGAAATTAGGCTAACACCTGATCTTTATGGACAGGCTGGCTCGGCAATGTCTTTTGGAACAATTGATTTTAATAATGATTTTAATTTTAATGTAGAAGTTTATTTAGGAACCAATGATGGAGGAGCTGATGGAGTGGCAATTGTTTTTCATAATGATCCAAAAGGAGTAAATGCTGTTGGTGATTTTGGTGGAGGATTAGGTGCTTTGGGAATAAAAAATGGAATTTCTATAGAATTTGACACTTGGCAAAATGAAGGAGAAATTGTACGGGATCATACACATATTAAATTAACACAATCTTGGACTGATTTAACAACAATGAAAGCTTTACCAAATATAGAAGATAGAAAATGGCATTTAGTTAATTTTAATTGGAAATCTTCAACTAAAACGTTGAGTTATTCTTTTGATGGAAATATTATTGAAAAATATACTGGTGATTTATTTGAAAGTGTATTTAAGAACTTAACTAAAATTTATTTTGGATTTACAGCTAGTACTGGCGCAGCAAAAAATGAACAAAAAATTCGTTTCCCTGATTCTTTTTGTAGTTATCCAATATTTTTAGATACTGATGGCGATGGAATTCCAAATCATTTGGACACAGATAGTGATGGTGATGGTTGTCCTGATGCAATAGAGGGTGGTACAGCTTTTAAACGCAGTGATTTAAATGGTGAAATATTAAAAGGAGCAGTAGATGCAAAGGGAGTTCCAGTTATTTCTGGAGCTTCTGGACAAACTATCGGAACTTCTCAAGATGTAAATACAAAAGATGTAAAATGTTGTATAAATACAATCGTAAACACTTCTGATACCAAATTGTGTGAAGGCTTAACTATAACTGCTAATCCTACAACAGGCGGAAATTGGGTTAGTACAGATAATTCCGTAGCAACAATTAATAACGCAGGTGTAATTACAGGGATTTCACCTGGTTCTGCAAAATTTATATTTACCGAAACTGTATCAAGCTGTTCGGATACTTCTAATTCTGTTATAATTTATCCAAAACCAATTTTTAATTTAGGTAATGATTTAAAAATTTGTAAAGATGAATCTATTGTTTTAAATCCTCATATTATTGCTAATTTATTCGAATGGAGCACTGGAGAAAATACCCAAACTATTGAAGTAAATAATACTGGGTTATATAATTTAACTGTAACCAATGAGTTTAACTGTAAAGCTTTTGACGAAATTATTATTTTACCAAAAATATTGGTAAACTTGGGAAAAGATACTATCATTTGTAAAGGCACAAAATTACTACTAAATGCCAAAAATATTGGTTTAACATATTTATGGAATACAGGGGATAATACACAAACTATAACAATTGATAAACCTAATCTATATAGTGTTACCGTTAGTGATGGCAAAGGTTGTAGCGTATCAGATGAAATTAATGTTGAGTTAGATAGCATTGTTAATCCTTATGTAAATTTTGATACTACACTTTGTCAAGGTAAATTTTTAACACTAAAAAACTTAGATAAAAGTTACCAATTAAATTGGTTAAATTCTCAAAATGATGAAATTAAAGTAAATTCATCAGGTTTGTTCAAGGCAATTTTAAGTAATAATTTATGTAAAGATACTTTTGAGGTTAAAGTAAATATTATTGATTCCGTTAAAGGAATCATACAATTACCTGATAATAACAATATGTACTGTTTTAACATCGAAAAAGCTTCCTTAACAGTTATGGTAGAAAACTTCTCTAACTATTCTTTAATTTGGAGTCATAATTTATCCAGAGATAACGAAATAGAAATAAATGCATCTGGAACTTACACAGCTGAAGTTAGCAATGGTTTTTGTACTTCCATTATTTCTACTAAAATTATCGAGTATTGTGAACCAACTTTTTTTATCCCAAATACTTTTACACCTAACAATGATGATTTAAACGATTATTTCTCCCCAAAACAAAGTGGTTATTTTAAAGAATATTACATGGAAATTTTTAATAGATGGGGTGAACTTATTTACATTAGTAATGACATAAATAAAGGATGGGATGGTAAAATGACTGGTAATGATGTACAAAATG
>JBEEPA010000366.1:0-10552 GCA_041191385.1 Bacteroidota bacterium
TACTGTAAAACCTAATGATTATTCTTTACAAATTTATCAAATAAAGGAACACATAAGAGCACATAATTGGGAAATGGAAAATACTCCAAACGGATTATTTTATAAGTGGATTAAAAAAAATCCTAAAGGTAAAAAAATAAGTTTTGGGACTGCGATTTCTATTCAATACAAAGGAAGCTTTTTAAGTGGTGAAGTGTTTAACAATACTATTGGCACAAAACAATTTTTAGATTTTTATATCGGACAAGAAATGCAAGTTTTAAAAGGAATTGAAGAAGCGTTATTGTTAATGCGCGATGGAGAAAAAATGGCTTTACTCCTACCCTCATGGTTAGCATTTGGTGAAGAAGGAAATTCAACAGGAATTATTCCTCCAAATACTCCTGTTTATTACGAATTGACAGTTAAAATTCAATAAAAAAAGTTTTTTATAATTTTATAAATTCGATTTTTAACTTATTAAGTTTTAGTTAAATATTTTAACAAAATAATTTATCTAAAATATTCGTTTATCACAAAAAATCCAAATACTTTTGTCGGCATTAAATTAAAGAATATTTCCAATGACTAGATTATTTGTCAGATTAACCCTTTTATCGATAATTTCGATTGCATCTCTTTCATCTTGCGACAACAAAGACAAAACTCCCAAAAAAGTAATAGTTAATGTACCTGTTTATCAAGCTAAAAAAACTAGTTTAACTACGCATATGGACTATGTTGCAGATATTGAAGCACAAAATAACGTAGAATTAAGAGCTCGTGTGAGCGGATATCTTGAATCCATTCATGTAGATGAAGGAGAATTTGTTCACAAAGGACAACTTTTATTTACGATAGATGGTGAGTTGTACCAAAACGAATTAAATAAAGCGCAATCTACATACAATATAAGTATGGCAGAAGCAAAAACTATGGAATATGAATTAAAAAATACTCAATTATTAGTTGATAAAGGGGTTGTAAATAAAATTGAGCTAGAAATAATTAAAGCAAAATTAGATGCAGCTTATGCTAAAATTGAAGATACTAAAACTATTATTAATGAAGCAAGAATTAAATTATCCCACACTAAAATAAAAGCTCCTTTTGATGGATATGTAGATAGATTCCCATACAAAGTTGGTAGTTTGATTGAGAGAGGTATTTTATTAACAACAGTTTCAGATGTAAGTTTTATGAACGTATATTTTAACGTATCCGAAACTGAATACTTAAAAATGAAAAAAACCAATCAAGATAAAAGTAAGCAAGAAGTTGATTTAGTTTTAGCTGATGGTTCTGTATTTGATCAAAAAGGTATAGTTGAAACTTTAGAAGGAGAATTTGAAAGTGGAACTGGTTCGATTGCATTTAGAGCAAAATTTAAAAACCCAAACAAATTGTTAAAACACAATGCTTCTGGTAAAGTAAGATTAAATCGTTTACGTGAAGATGTATTTTTAATACCTCAAAAAGCATGTTTCGAAATCCAAGAAAAAACTTTTATTTTTACTGTTCTTCCTGATAATTCTGTAAAGTCAAAAAGTTTTGTTCCTTTAAGAAGATATGAAGATTATTATGTTGTTGAAGGTCAATTTGCTCAAAATGAAAAAGTAGTTTTTGAAGGTATTCAAAAACTAAAAGATGGGATGATCATTAAAGAAACCGAAGTAATTCCTACTCCCAAATTTAATTAAGTAATATATGTTAGATAATTTTATAAAACGACCGATATTATCGTTCGTAATCTCTTTTATGATTATGTTATTAGGTTTGTTAGCTTTAACTAGCTTACCAGTAACTCAATTCCCTGATATCGTTCCTCCTTCTGTTGTGGTTACAGCAAAGTATACGGGTGCCAACGCTCAGGTAGCCGCAAAAGCAGTTGCAACTCCAATTGAAAGAGCTATTAATGGTGTGCCAGGAATGACATATATGTCATCTGTATGTAGTAATGACGGTAGCTCCTTAACTACAGTATTTTTTGAAGTAGGTACAGATCCAGATATTGCTGCTGTAAACGTTCAAAATAGAGTAACAACTACATTAGATGAATTACCCGCAGAGGTTGTAAAAGCCGGTGTAGTTACCGAAAAAGAAGTTAACAGTATGTTAATGTACTTAAATATTAAAAGTAATGACAAAAGTGTTGATGAAAAATTCATTTATAACTTTACAGATATCAATGTATTATCAGAGTTAAAACGTATCAACGGTGTAGGATTTGCTCAAATTATGGGTGCAAAAAACTACTCAATGCGTGTGTGGTTAAAACCAGAAAGAATGATGATATACAATATTTCTACGCAAGATGTTATCAATGCAATTCGTAAACAAAATATTGAGGCAGCTCCTGGTAAAACTGGAGAAAGCTCTGATAGAGATGAACAACAATTACAATATGTATTAAATTATACTGGTAAATTTAGCAAGCCCGAACAATATGAAAGAATTGTTATTAAAGCAAATGAAGACGGTTCGTTTTTACGTTTAAAAGATATTGCCGAAATAGAATTTGGTTCATTTAATTACAGCATGGTATCCAAAACCAACGGAGAGCCCTCTGCATCAATTATGATCAAACAGCGCCCAGGTTCTAATGCTAAGGAAGTAATCGAAAATATTAAGAAGAAAATGGCTGAGTTAAAGGCAGAATCATTTCCTCCTGGGTTGGATTATAATATCACATACGACGTTTCTCGTTTCTTAGATGCATCTATTCATGAAGTTATTAAAACTTTAATAGAAGCATTTATCTTAGTATTTATTGTAGTGTTCTTATTTATTCAAGATTTTAGATCAACATTAATTCCAGCTTTAGCTGTACCTGTTTCCTTAGTAGGTACTTTTGCTTTTATGCAAATGTTTGGTTTCTCTATCAACTTATTAACTTTATTTGCATTGGTTTTGGCAATTGGTATTGTCGTGGATGATGCCATTGTGGTTGTAGAGGCTGTTCATGCTAAAATGCATGATGAACATTTAGATTCTAGAAAAGCGAGTTTTGCAGCAATGAAAGAAATGGGAGGTGCTATCTTCTCTATTACCTTAGTAATGTCTGCGGTTTTTATCCCAGTATCCTTTTTAAGTGGTCCGGTGGGTATTTTTTACCGACAATTTTCCTTGACATTAGCTATTGCTATTGTTATATCTGGTATTAATGCTTTAACATTAACTCCTGCTTTATGTGCTTTAATGTTAAGAAGTAATCACGCTCATTATCCAAAAAAAAATTTATTGAACAAATTTTTCAATAAATTCAACTTTTACTACAATAAAACCGAGAACAAATATGGTAAATTAGTACAACTAATTGCTAACAGAAAAATAATAACCTTTGGATTTTTAATTGTTTTTATTTTAGGTACATGGGGGGTAAATAAAATTTTACCATCCAGTTTTATACCTACTGAAGACCAAGGTGTGGTATATTTTAGTGTTACAACCCCTCCTGGTGCAACGGTAGAACGAACAGAAAGAATGTTAGATAAAATTTATGGTGTTACAAAAACTGAGCCTAGTGTAAATGCAGTATCTACTCTTGCTGGATATAGTATTTTAACTGAATCGGCTGGTGCTTCTTACGGTATGGGAATGATTGATATGAAACCTTGGGAAGAACGAACCGAAAGTGTGAACAGTTTAATTGAAATCTTAAAAAACAAAACTAAAGATTTTAGTGGTGCTGATATAGAATTTTTTGCTCCACCTACAGTTCCCGGATTTGGTAATGCCAGCGGTTTTGAGTTAAGAATTGTTGACAAAACTGGTAAAAATGATTTACATGCTTTATCTGCAGTGATAACTGATGTTTTATTAGCATTTAAACAATCACCTGTTTTAAAAAGCTCATTTACAACATTCGACCCTAATTTCCCACAATATTTAATCAATGTAGATTATGATATGGCAGCTAAAAAAGGCGTTGATGTGGAAAATGCCATGAATACCTTACAAACTTTATTTGGTAGTTATTATGCATCTAATTTTATCCGTTTTGGTATGATGTATAAAGTAATGGTTCAAGCTTCTCCTGAATATCGTGTAAAACCTGAAAACATTTTAGATATGTATGTTAAAAACGATAGAGGTGAAATGGTAGCTTTTTCAACATTTGTAACCCTTGAAAGAACCTATGGACCTGAACAAGTTACGAGATATAACATGTACCCATCAGTAATGATTAATGGTGAATCAGCAGATGGATATAGTAGTGGTGATGCTATCGCTGAAATTGAAAGTATCTTGGAAGAAAAATTACCACAAGGTTTTGGATTTGAATGGAGTGGTATGACGCGTGAAGAGATACTATCGGGTAATCAAACTGTTTATATTTTTGCAATTTGTTTATTATTCGTATACTTAATTTTATGTGCTCAATATGAAAGCTTTAAATTACCTTTAATCGTATTACTTTCCTTACCAACTGGTATTTTTGGAGCATTTTTCTTCTTAAAAATCACTGGATTAGAAAACAACATTTATGCCCAAGTTGCCTTAGTTATGTTAATTGGACTATTAGGTAAAAATGCTATTTTAATTGTAGAGTTCTCTAAATTAAAAATGGAAGAGGGTATGGAAATTATGCAAGCAACAGTAATGGGAGCGAAAGCACGTTTACGTCCGATTTTAATGACTTCCTTTGCCTTTTTAGCCGGTTTAATTCCATTATCATTAGCAAAAGGTGCTGGAGCAATTGGTAACAAATCCATTGGTAACACGGCAATTGGAGGTATGTTTTTAGGGACAGTTTTAGGTGTAATTATTATACCTGGATTATTCTATGCATTTGCTTCCATCGGACAAAAAAAGAAAAAAAATAAAACAACTGAAATTGAATCTAATAATCAACACGATCATGAATAAAATATTATTGAGTATTGTATTCGCTTTAATTCTTTTATCCTGTAATTCATCTAAAGAATCTACAAAATCCACTGTTAGTATTCCTGAAAAATTTACAGCAAACTTAGATACTAATCCAAGTTTTAAAGTGTTTGAGTTAAAAGAATTTTATAAAGACACTATTTTACTTGGCTTAATTGATATTGCTTTAAAAAACAATTACGATTTAAAAACAGCAATAAGTAATATCGAAAAATCAAAAGCGCAATTTAAAGAACGAAGATTTTCTTTATTTCCTTCATTAGGAATTAATACAGGTGCTGGTGTACAAAGATTTGGTGATTATACTGTAGATGGAGTAGGAAATTACGACGCAAACCTTTCTCCTAATGTTTTTGGAGACAGAGTTTTACCTAATCCTGTTCCAGATTATTTAATTGGATTTGAATCTAGATGGGAAGTTGATTTATGGGGTAAATTACGCAATCTTAAAAAATCTGCATTAGCTAACTTCATGGCTAACGCAGAAAACAAAAAAGCTGTTCAATCCATCTTAATTGCTCAAGTTGCTACGCAGTATTACACTTTATTAGCTTTAGATAAAAAATTAGCTATTGCACAATTTAACTCACAGTTACAATTTAAAGTACTGGACTTGGTTAAAACTTTAAAAGAAGGTGGACGATCTAATGAATTAGCTGTAAAACAAGTTCAAGCTCAGTATTTAAATACTTTGTCCTTAGAAAAACAATTGGAAAGAGAAATTTTAGAGATTGAAAATAACTTAAATGTTTTATTAGGTAGATTCCCTACTACAATTAATAGAGCAAAAGAATTTACAACAGATGATTTTGTATATGATTTAAAAATGGGTGTTCCTAGCAAGCTAATTGCAAACCGTCCAGATATAAAACAACTTGAATTATATTTAAAAGCAAGTAAAGCTGATGTTAACGCTGCAAGAGCTGCATTTTTACCGAGCTTAAATATTGGCGCGTTTATGGGCGTTCAAGCTTTTAGAGCTAACGTTCTACTAAATTTACCAGCGTCATTAGCATATAATGTAACTTCTGGCTTAGCACAACCAATTTTTAATAGATATGCGATTAAAGCAAACTTTAAAATTAAAAAACAAGATCAATTAATTGCTTTATATAATTATGAGAAAAAAATAATTGGTTCTTTTGCCGAAATAGTTACACATTTAAATAATATTCAAATAAACCAATCTGTTATTGATTATAAATTACAAGAGGTTGCTGTTTTAAAGGAAGCTGTAAGTATTTCAAACATCTTATTTTTATCTGGTAAAGCTAATTATATTGAGGTAATTACATCACAAAAAAATGTACTTCAAGAGGAAATAAACTCTGTTGATTATCAATTTAAACAAATCATTAACCATATTAATTTATACCAATCTATTGGTGGAGGAAGTAATTAGAGGATTAAAAGGAATTTGATTTAAAAAAAAAGAGTGGATATATAAGCTATATATTATGCTTCGCTAAGGTTTTTAATCATAGCATACAAAATTCGAGAAAGTTCGTCTGCTTGATTTTCTAACGATTCGAACTCTTCTTGAGAAATTATGTTATTATCTTTCAAAACATCTAGAATCGCAACGCATTCAAAAACAGAACTCCTTGTTATAACAAAAAAATTACGTCTGTCGGATTTAGAAAAACGCCCACTACCCTCTGCAATATTTAAAACAATACTAAAAGAAGCTCTTGATAGTTGATCTTTTTCGTAATTTTTTAGGCTTTTTTCGTTGACAATAGATTTTGTAGATTGGTGAAAAATCTTAGCTTTTTTGTAAACAGATAAATTCTGAAACTCAAATTTCATTTTTATTGAATCAAAATTAAAAAGAGTGAGAGTGAGAGTGAAAAATGAAGAAAATTCAGAACTACAAACTTCATTTTCATTCTGCTTTTCGTTCTGAATTTGTACCCGGGGCGGGACTTGAACCCGCACAATCGCAATGATTACAGGATTTTAAGTCCTGCGTGTCTACCATTTCACCACCCGGGCGCAATATTTCAAACTCCAAAAATAGAGAGAGCGAGAGACGGGATTCGAACCCGCGACCCCGACCTTGGCAAGGTCGTGCTCTACCAGCTGAGCTACTCTCGCATTAACATTGGGATGGCAAAATTATATAATATTTTTGATTAGCAAAAATAATTTGAACTTTTTTTTAATTAAAATACAACATTAATTGTAAGTACTTGATTTTTATTGAAATAAAATTTGTTAACTACAACAAAACATTTTAAGATAAATGATACTTTTGTTAACTAAGTTTTCACTTGGTAATTAAATTATTTAAAACCATAAACAAGAGTTCATGAAAGAAAAATCTATAAAATACCTAATTACAATAATGGCACTTGCTTTATTTGGTTTGGTATGTGTTCAGGTATATTACTTATCCGAAGCCGTAGATGCAAAAGAATACGAATTTAAAACAAGTGTTCATAAAGCTTTAATGGCAACTTCTTCAAAAGTGGAGCAATACGAAGCAACTGGCATGTTACCCAAATACAAAGGTGGCGAAGATTTATATCAATTGTGGCACACTGGTGATACTGCATCGGATTTTGGTTATGCTATTCAATTCCAAGGAAAAGCTGTATTCGAAAACGCAAATGGCGAATTGATAGAACAAACCACAACAGCTGTTATAGATAAAGAAGGAAACTTAATTAGCTCAACAAAACAAAGCAATAACAAAAAGAAAAATAATATTGACTACTCTCGAGAAATTGTAGATCAAATGCGTTTAGATTTTAATAAATATCAGCCCAAACCAATATTTGAACGTGTAGACATTCATTTTTTATATCAATTGTTAGGCGAAGAATTAAAAGTTCAAGGTATAAAAACGCAATATCATATAGGGATTATAAGCGATGGAAATAAATTTGTTAAAGAAAAAGGTATTGATAAAGAGCTTTTTTTAAATTCACCTCATCAAATGAAATTGTTTCCCAATGATTTTTATTTTCATAACGATTATATTTCAGTTTATTTTCCAAAAGAAAAACATTTCATATTAGGCTCAATGAGTTGGATAATCCTTTTATCTCTAATTTTTATTTTGGCTATAGTTTTTGTGTTTTGGAAAACCACTCATACAATTGTGGAGCAAAAAAAATTGGCGATTATTAAAAATGATTTTGTAAATAACATGACTCATGAGTTAAAAACACCTATTAGCATTATATCTTTAACTTGCGAGGTTTTAAGTGATACTTCTATACCCAAAACACCCGAAAGATTAGCAAAACATTACCAAACTATTCAGCAAGAAAATAAGCGTTTAGCAACCTTAGTGGAAAGTGTTTTACAATCTGCTGTTATGGATAAAGGAAGTTTTAGATTAAAAAGAGAATTGGTAGATATTAATCAATTGGTTGAAGATGTTGTAGAACGCATGTCGGTTAAAATAAATATTGGAAACGGAGGTATTAGTTTCGAACCCAACGCAGATGAGGATGATTTTTATGTGGATAAAGTTCACTTCACCAACAGTATCAATAACTTAATTGATAACGCTATAAAATACACCAAGGAAACTCCTCATATAGAAGTTACAACTCGAAATGCATATAACGGCATTGTAATTTCGGTTAAAGACAATGGTATTGGAATTTCGAAAGAGGAACAAAGCAAAATTTTCGAAAAATTATACCGTGTTCCTACAGGTAATTTACACGATGTTAAAGGCTTTGGATTAGGATTAAATTACGTAAAAAACGTAATCGAACGTCATGGCGGACATGTTAAAGTACAAAGCGCTTTAGGTAAAGGAAGCACCTTTAGTATTTTTATCCCAAAAGATGAATCTTTCGAAAATAAAACTAGCGTTTAACAAATTGAATAATGAAAATATTAATTATTGAAGATGAGGAAGGGATTGTTTCTTTTTTAAAGCAAGGTTTAGAAGAGGAACAATTTGAAGTTGAAAGTTGCAATAATGGAGCGGATGGATTATCAATGGCATTATCAGGAAAATATGATCTAATTTTATTAGACTGGATGTTACCCGGAATTAATGGTATCGAATTATGCGAAAAATTTAGAATAGAAAATCAAACCACACCAATAATTTTTTTAACAGCTAAAGATACTTTAGATGAAACTATTTTAGGTTTACAAACTGGCGCTAATGATTATATCAAAAAACCTTTTCATTTTGAAGAATTAATTGAAAGAATTAGGGTACAATTACGTTCTAATATAAAAAATAAACCATTATTAGTTTTAGGTGACATTACTTTAAATACAGAAAAACACCAAGTTTATAAAAACAACAAAGAAATTCACCTTACTCAAAAAGAATTTGCTTTGCTTGAATATCTTATGCAAAACAAAGGCGAAGTTTGTAAAAGAACTACAATTATTGAAAAAGTTTGGGACATTCATTTTGATTACAATACTGCAGTAATTGAAGTTTATATTAATTCACTTAGAAAAAAACTTAATTTATCCGAAGAACAAAATTATATTAAAACAGTTAGAGGAATAGGTTATGTAGCGGATGAAAAATGAAAACAAATTTAAAAAATAGGATAGCAATTCATTATATCATTGCTACAGCACTAATAAACGCTATTGCTTTTATATTTATTTACCTTGTGGTATCTAATACTGTGTGGAGCAATTTAGATAATAATTTATCTTATGAAGCCAATAAACATATTGATGAAATTAAAATTTTTGAAGATTCCTTTAAATTTAAAAATATAAAAGAATGGCGTGAGCGTGAACATACCGAAGTTCAGGTTAACCCTGTTTTTTTACAAATTATTGATAAAAAAGGGCGTTTAATGGACAAATCGCCAAATTTAAAAAACAATCAATTAAATTTTATTCAGTCTGATATTGAAATTCATTTTGATTCCTTTATAAATAAAAGAGCAATTAGGCAAGCCCAAGTACCATTTCTTAAAAACGGAGAAATAGTAGGTTTTATAATAGCTGGAATGTCTTCTGAAGCCGAAATATCAATCCTCCTTAAGCTCAGTTACATACTTGTTTTTTCTTATATTTTAATCCTTATTGGATTGTATTTTATATCTAGATATTTAGCAGGGAAAATTATAAGTCCGTTAAAATTCGTTACCCAAACAATTTCGAAAATTTCGAAAAAAAATCTAAAGGAAAGAGTTGAATTACTAGAGTATAAAGATGAAATTTATGAATTATCCAATAGTTTTAATTCCTTATTAAATAGATTGGAATATGCAATTGAAAGAGAAAAACAATTTACATCTGATGCATCTCATGAACTAAGAACTCCTCTTGCTGTATTAAGAGGAACATTAGAGGTGTTGATTAGAAAACCTAGAACATCCGAAGAATATGTAGATAAAATCAAAATATGCTTATTAGAAATTGAAAAAATGACTAATACAATTGATCAATTGTTACTATTGGCTAGATTAGAAATAAAAAATGAAAACTCCAATCCTACATTCATTCCTTTAAAAAACATTATTGAAGAATCTTTATCACATCTAAATCTTGAAATTCAATCTAAAAAAATTAAAATTTATTTAGATTTTGATGAAAGTAAAACCTATTTAGTTCCAAATTATTACACCAATTTAATTATTGATAATATCTTAGGAAATGCAATTAAGTACTCCCACAACAACTCAAATATTTATATAAGTTTAAACATGCAAAAAAATAGGGTTATTTGTGAAATAAT
>JBEEPA010000367.1:0-2851 GCA_041191385.1 Bacteroidota bacterium
CATAATTCGTGACGGATACGTTTGTGTACATTGGAGATAGAATTGTAAAATACATTTTCCAAATACCACATTAAACGCACAGCTTCATCGTAAGGAGTTGGTTTTTCCTTACTTACAAAACCCGTTCTACCCAATTGCTGTAATCTATCGTTAATTTCTTGTAAATCGTTTGCACGGATAGCTTTTTCCAATTCGTTGATAATAGCCAAAACTCTGCCTGGATAAAATTGTGTTGGATGTGCTGTTAAAACAATACGAACTTTAAATTCATTTAATTTTTCAATTAATTTATCCGTTCGATTTTGTAATCTAGATCTACGGAACAAAAACTTTACAGTTCCACTTCCATTCATATCGTTAATTTCCTCAAAAGCAGCATCTTCTACAGCATCAAACAAAACCACCTGACGCTCGATGTACTGAATCATTTTGAACAATAACTGAATTCTTTTTTCTTCGGATTTTAAATCCGAGTGTTTTTTAAAAAAATCTTCAATAATTTCTAGAGGCGTTTTTTTTGCAGCGAAACCTTTAACGCATTCATGAGATAAAACTGGAATTAAGGTTCCGGTATTTGATATTTCCTCAAAAGGTAATGTTAAAAACAAGCTGTTATAAATTTGATATTTTGCAGCTACTTTTTGATGAAACTTTGAGTTTAACTCCATATTTAATTGTATTGTTCTATTATAATAATCTTTTTAATTTCCTTGAAATTAATCATTTGCATGCAAAGCAGCATTTAATTCAATTTCTTTATTATTGGGTTTGCATAAAATTCGTCCGGTTAAAGAATCCGAAATAAACAACAAGTTATTTCCGCCATTTAGTTCCATTGCTTTTACAATATTTTCGCCCTCAGCAACCAACTCACCTTTTAAATTAATCGCTTGATTTTTAGCATTATACAAAGAAATTTTAGCTCCTGCAGTAACATAAACTCCTGCAGCAATTGTGCAACCATCACCTAAAGATATTCCTGTTCCAGAATTAGCTCCTAATAAACATTTTTTACCAATAGAAATTACATTTTTATTTCCACCACTTAGAGTACCCATGATAGAAGCGCCACCACCAACATCGCTATTCTCGTCCACTACAACACCACCACTTACACGTCCTTCCACCATTGCATTTCCTTTAGTTCCTGCATTAAAATTAATGTAACCAGCAGGCATTACAGTAGTTCCCTCGCCTAAATATGCACCTAAACGAACTTGAGAACCAGAGGCAATCCTAACTCCTGTTGGAACATGATAATTTACTAAATACGGGAATTTATCTACATGACTAACCACTAAAGGCTCCGAGCAAAAGTATCTTGCGATTTCGGTAGATAAATCTTCTGGTAAAACAGGTCCTTTATTAGTCCATGCAATATTGTTTAATTTACCAAAAATACCTGTTAAATTGGTTCCATGAGGAAAAATACATCTTTGCGAAATTGCTTGTAATTTAAAATATCCCTCGATGGCATTTTGCACATCTAATTGATGATTAAAAGTAAAATACACCACTAATTCCACATCAAAATAAGGATGTTTGTGCGAGTAATTATCAATAAAATTTTTAATTACTTTAATATTTGGGTGCATATCAATTTCATCATGAAAAGCAATAAATTTTTGATATACATCATTTAATTGCTCAATAGAAATTTTATATTCTTTATTAGCACCAAATTCAATATTTAAAGTATCTGCAAAAATTGCAGCAGTACCAAAAGCAGTATTCCAGTTTATTTGAGGAAAATACACATCTAAAACCTTATCGTTTTTTGTTCTCATCATACCCAAAGCAAAAGCCTGAGGTTTTTGATAATTTTGTTTTTGTTCGATAGAATTTACGTAGGATTTAAAATCTTCTTTGGTTTGCATAACTCGTAAAATGTATAATTTGTGCGAATATAAAATAATTTAATTTTTTTTCAATTATTTTTTGGCTTTAATTTCCTTTTGTTTAAGCCAATCTGCGTAATTAGTTGATTTATATCCATTGGTGTAAATGTACTCTAAAATATTTGGAAAATCAGTTGCGGGAATAAATTGTTGAATTTTTAAACTTAAATTTTCATTTTCGTCGATTATTGCCACAAAAGGAAATTGATTGTAGCCATCTAAAAATGCAACACCCAATTGGTTAAATCCATTTATATTTTTAAATTCCTGATTTTGAAAATTATAATTTTTTGTATCCAATAAACTAAGGTATGTAGGTATAAAATTTTGCTGGATGTATGGATAAATTTTATCGTTGTACAACACTGCATTGATAAAAGTTTGAGAGCTTTTTGAGCTAGGATGATCAATAATTAAAAACATTTTTTTATTATTTTTTTTCACCTCTGTTAAGCCTTCCTCAAAATTACGCCATTGGATAGGTTGTAAATTATTGGCTTTATTTTGTAAAGCTGTTTGAAAAATATCTTGAAATAAATTAACATCTCTAGTTTGTTTATAAATATTTTCGCCAACAAAAGTGGAAATCCCTAATAATTGCTGAGCAGATAAAGCACCTTTAGCAGGCATATTACTTCTTAAACTATCGAATAAAAATATTGAGGTAGGATACGACATTTCACCACGTAATAAATCTACTGCAAAATCATGTGATGTTCTATTTAATTTACCATTTAAGTTGCGTATTTGCGCCATATTACTATTTATGCTTTGTAATAAACTAGTATATTCTTCACTTTCTTTATTTAATTTTTGTAATTTCAAATTATCCGCATCCACTCTTTTACTTAAGCTATCAACTAAATTTTTACCATAATTAAATTGAGAATTAACATACGTTCTTCCGCCAAAATTTACAGGTTCTTTACTTTCTGCATCAAACTTTATTGGAT
>JBEEPA010000368.1:0-24737 GCA_041191385.1 Bacteroidota bacterium
TATTCATAAAACCAAACAGATATATTATGAATTGGAATTAAATTGAATTTAAATTGGAACTAAGCCTTTTAAACACCTGTTAGGTTTTGAAAACCTGACAGGTGGTTAAAAGTAAACCGAAAACTTCATTAATCTTTCAAACCTCAGATTCTGTGTTAGTATCCAAATAAAAAAGCTTATTTTAATATTAAATCGGAATTAAATATCTAAATTAATTCCAGCTCTGGATAATCTATCCGCTATAGCTAATCCTAAATCTCCTTCTAAACATTTTTCAATCAAAATAATATCTACATCCAAATTATCCATTTGGTACATAGTTGAATACAGGTTTTTAGCTATTGTTTTTAAATCACCATTTTCGGAAAAACTTAAATTTATACAATTATCAAACATAGTTTCATCAGGTTTAATTTGCCAAATTATTCCGATTTTTTTTTCGGAAAAATAATGTATTTTTTGATTTACATTAGCAGTGATATAAGTTGGTTTTTTAGGCGAATAATGCTTACTCAACATACCCGGAGCAACTATTTTTTTGTGTTCACCAGTTAAAACCCTCACTTCTTTTCTCAACACATCACCTATTTCTTTAGCTGTTATAGTACCATTTCTATAAATCACAACCCTACCTTCTTCATCCCATCCAACTATAGTAGATTCGATACCTTTGGTACATTCACCCCCTTCTACCACTCCATCAATTTTATCACCCAATTGCTGGATTACATGAAATGATTGAGTTGGACTAATATAGCCAGATGGATTAGCACTAGGAGCTGCCAATGGAAAATTCAATTCTTTTAATAATGCTTTTGCAACAGGATGAGCAGGAAAACGAATGGCTACAGTAGTGTTTTTTGCGGAAATTTTTTCGGAAACCAAAGCCGATTTTGGCAACAAATAACTTATTGGTCCGGGTGAAAATTTTCGGTATAATTTATGAAAATCTTCTGGAACATTTTGCACAAAAGGCTCAGCATCTTCCCAATCGTTAAAGTGTAAAATTAAAGGATTATTACTTGGTCTGCCTTTACTTTTAAATATATTTTGAACAGCGTCCTCATTTAAAGCATTAGCAGCTAAACCATAAACAGTTTCGGTTGGAATAGCTACCAAACCTCCATTTTTTAATATCTCTACTGCTTTTTGTACACTTACTATTTTTCCCACACTGCAAAAGTACATAATTTTAACAGCTAAAAATAGTATCTTTACCGCAGTATTATAAAAAAATGATTTTGGATAAGGGAGTAATTATACACGAATTAGGAAGCATTGATTACAAAGAATGTTGGGATTATCAAGAAAATATTTTTTCGGATATGGCAGATACTAAAATAAGCGACCGAAAAAATGGTATGGTAACACATAAAAATAATCATATCATACTTTGCGAACATCCGCACGTTTTTACATTAGGTAAAAGTGGATCCGAAAATCATCTTTTAATTTCCGAAGATTTTTTACAACAAAAAAATGCGAAATTTTACAAAATAAATCGCGGTGGAGATATTACTTATCATGGTCCTGGGCAAATTGTAGTTTATCCTATTTTAGATTTAGAAAAGTTTTTTACCGATATACATAAATACCTTAGATATTTAGAAGAAGCTGTTATACAAACCTGCGCCCATTACGGCATTATAGCTGGAAGAGTAGATGGATTAACTGGCGTTTGGGTAGATTTTGAAAACCCTGCAAAAGCTCGTAAAATTTGTGCAATGGGTGTTAGATGCTCACGCTGGATTACCATGCACGGCATAGCATTAAATGTAAATACCAACTTGGATTATTTTAATTTTATTGTACCTTGTGGAATACAGGATAAAGCTGTAACTTCTATCCAAAAAGAATTAGGAAAAGAAATAAACATGGAAGAAACTAAAAATTTGTTACTGCGTAACATTTTACATCAGTTCGATATGTTTATTTTAAATCCTTAAGTTATGCAAAAGTTAAAAAAAATTTTACTGTACTTCGTTTTAGTTTTATCGCTTTTAATCTCTTTAGCATATATTTCTGGAAACGGACATTTATTATTAGGTATTTACGATACATATTTGCAAGGACGAACAAAACCTGGAGTAGAATATTCTGATATTTTTCCGTACAGAGAAATGCAAAATAAACAAGCTTTCATCTTTCCGAAAGCTTCCAAAACCGAACAAAACTATCTCCATGCTACAGATTCTATTCATAAAAAACATGGTACTTTAGCTTATTTGGTTATACACAACGATACAATTATTCATGAAAAATATTTCGGAAATTATACCGAAAAAACCATATCCAACTCCTTTTCGATGGCAAAATCTATTTTAGCTGTACTTACTGGAATTGCTATTAAAGAAGGTTATTTACAATTAAACGATCCCGTGAATAAATATATACCAGATTTGGTGAATGAAAAAGATAGTGTTTTACAAATAAAACATTTATTACAAATGACATCAGGGATGAATTTTGATGAAGATTATGGTAATCCACTAGGCTTTATGGCAAAAGCATATTATGGCAAAGATTTATATAAATTGGTAAAAGGATACGAATTAAAACACACTCCAGGAACAGTTCATGAATATTTAGGTGGAAATAATTTATTATTATCCATTACTTTACAAAAAGTTTTAGGCAAAAGTGTTAGCGAATATGCAGAGGAAAAACTATGGAAAAAAATAGGTACAGAATATCCAGCAAGATGGATTTTAGATCATGAAAATGGTTACGAAAAATCCTTTACAGGTTTTTTTGCCACCGCAAGAGATTTTGCTAAAATTGGAAAATTATGGATGCAATGGGGTAAATTTAATGGCGAACAAATTGTTGACAGCGGTTTTGTAGCTCAAGCAATTAGTCCTGTGGGAGTACCTGATACAAAAAATATAATATGTGATTATTACGGATACGCCTGGTGGTTAACAGAGTTTAAAGGCGATAAAGTTTTTTATATGCGCGGAATTTTAGGTCAGTATGTTTTTTGTGTGCCCTCCAAAAATTTAATTGTAGTACGTTTAGGAAAAGATCGTTCCGGAATGAGCAACGGAATAACACCTGATGATGTAGCTATTTATTTACAGCAAGCTTATTCATTTTTATAACACTTCAATTGCATCAACAAAGGTTTTTTAGCTTTTATAATGATATCAGGACGGATGATGGGTTGTTGATTGCCTAGTAATTTAAAATTGAAGTTTTGTAGTAAAATTGGCAATATAATTTGTAGCTCAGCCATTGCTAAAGGTTTACCTATGCACGAACGTTTACCTTGTCCGAAAGGAATATAAGCAAAAGCTTTACTTTTAAAATTTTCTGGATTAAAACGCAAAGGATTAAAATCCTCAGGATTTTCCCAAAAATCAGGATGACGGTGTAAACTGTAAATATTAATGGCAACCCAAGTTTTACGCGGAACAAAATAACCATTTACCTCATCATCCGCAACACTTTGGCGCAACAATGCATAAACTGGCGGATACAAACGCATGCTCTCTTGTAAAAACATTTTGGTAAAAGGCATTTGCGGTAAATGTTCCATTTGAGGTAAATTACCCCCAAGCACCTCTAAAATCTCCTGGCGTAATTTAGTGGTTTGAGTTGAATTTTGTGTAACACAATATAAACTCCAAGTTAACGCCGAAGCCGTAGTATCAAAACCAGCAAAAATAAAATTTTTTATTTCGTCCATTACCTGCTTTTCGGAAATTTTACCTTGGGCACAAGTATTTTCTAAAATCTCCAAAACCAATCCCCTATCCTTTGGATTTTGCTGTGCTGTAGTCCTAATTTTTTGTATGATTACATCTAAATTATTTAAAGCCTGCATTACCTTTTGATTTTGTAGAGGCATTAATTTAATAGCTTTTCTAAAATTATTTTTAAGTTGATGTATATAAAAATTTTTAGGATTGTTCTCGGTTAAAAAAACACGTAAATTGCTTATGATTTTATCGAAATCCTCATTAAAACTGCTACACAATTGGGTTTGAATTAAAATTTTGAGCATTAAAACATTGATATCGTATTCCACATCAACCTCTTGATTTATATCAGCTTTTACTTTCCATTTATCCACTAAAAACAAAGTTTCGCGGTGGATAATTTGGAAATAATCCTTTACCAATTTTTCGTGTAAGGCTGGTTTAATTAATTGATGTTGCTGTTCCCATAATTCTCCTTCAGAAGCAAAAATTCCATCGCCCAACAAACCTTCTAAATTTCCTAAGATTTTTTTTCGCGAATAATTATCCTGATTGGTTTTTAAAATATGTTGCACATAAATAGGATGATTTACCAAAATCATTTTAGATTTTTTGGTAAACTGCAAGTTTAAAAGATCGCCGTATTTTGCTGTAAACTTAACTACAGTTGGCAAAGTATTCCTGTAAAATGCTGGAGTCCATATTAAAAACTGCCATTTATTTATTTTTGGAATATTTTTTAAACCTGGACGCATTTATAAAGTTTGAATTAATTCATCAATTTTAAGTTTCAAATCTATACAAAACCTAGTAAAAACTCCACCATCGGTAATATTATGATCTACAGAATTTGTAATTGAAAGTATTTTACGAATTTTAATTTCACCATTTATCAACACTTCTTTATTTTCGGTAAAACCCACACACATTCCTACAGGATGAAACAAAACAGGAATTCCAAAACCTTTAGTTAATACCGCAGGATTATTTAACGATGTAAAATAAGCCAAACCAAAAGTATCTTTTCGGTAAAAGGGCAAACGCATTACCAATTTGTAAAAAAAATGGCGTATAAATTTAGGATAACGTAAAAAAATACGTTTAGCAGAGTCCAAAGGTACATTTTTTTGTTTTTTGGCCAAATTTATTTCATTTTCGAGCTCAAAAATAGATTTTTTATTAGCTTTTCGAATAATTTTAGGCAAAACAACCTCATTTTCTATTTCAATTGGAAAAAAAACATCTACATCATCAAAAACAACCCATTGATTACGCCAATTTTTGGTAGCCTGTAACCTTTTATTTTCATGAATAGTTTGAACAAAAGCATACAACAAAAAAGTAGTTAAGGATAAAGGAGATTTATTTTTTTTGCGCACCTCCCTAATTTTATCCCTTATATCGGTAACATCCAATTCCCAAACCGCATGCGCAAAAGGAATTTTTTTTCCTATTGCACAAGCATCCTCCACTAATCTACGTTCCAACCCTACCTTATGTACTTTATAATTCTTACTCATTAATTATTTTTAAAAAAATCATGATTAATTGGAGTTAAGCATATTTGATTACTACGAATTAGTTGTGCAACTTTGTAAACTGCAACTACTGTTAGAGAATCTTTAATTTGTGAAGTGATTACTTTTTGGTATAAATCGCAAATATTTATTTTTTGTATTGCCAACAATTCATCATCATCTGGATGCGCTTGGTTAAAAGTTAAATCTTGAGCTAGGTACAAAATACTGAGTTCATCCGTACAAGAATTAGAGGTATTAAACTCCTGAATTTTAGTCCATTTTTGTGCTACAATTCCTGTTTCCTCAGACAATTCTCTTTTTGCAGAAATCAATGGGTCAACACCAATTTTACCGCCACCCTCCGGTATTTCCCAAGAGTATTCGTTTAAAGGATAACGGTATTGACCAACTATCCAAGTATATCCTTCATTATCTAATGGCAAAATCCCAATGGCTAAATTTTTAAAATGAACTACACCATAAATTCCTGGATTCCCATTAGGGTTTAATACATCACTTTGCGTAATTTTTAACCATGGATTATCATATACTTCTTTTGTATCAAGGGTAGTCCATGGATTGATATTTTCGTCCATATTAATATTTTGTTTCTTTATCAAATTCGTTTTTAGTAATACTGTTGCCATTTTTAAAGTAAAAAGTACCACCCCAGCTGTAAATTACCATTTTAAAAATATCAACAACTTCATTTCTGCTTACCACATAACGTTTAATTATACGGTTATTTTCTGTAATAATTTCTTCATATACACCATCAGGATAACTTTTTTGTAATTCATCAATTTTTTTCAAAATTGCCGCACGTTCGGCCCCTGTTTTTGCATCCGCAAAGGCCAAACGATAATTTTCCAAATCGCTAATTTTTTGGTCTACATTACCCGTCTTCGCCTTTTTTTCTTCCTCCTTTTGAATATTTAATTTTTTCTCTTGATCACGAGCCATCTGCATATCTTGATTATACAAGCGCAATTTTTCTTTAATTTCTTCTTCAATTTCTAACACCTCTTTTTCCACAGATTCAATTGAACGTATAATCTGTTCCTGTTGAATTTTTAAACTTTTTACAAGTTCCTCTTTATTCACCTCAACAGTATCTGCATAACGCATACGTTCGTTTAACACTTTTAATTGCTGTTTTAGTTCGTTTAATTTTAATTCTTTTTCTAAACGTTCCCCATAATTCTTTTTTGCATCTAATTTAATCTCTAAGGCTTGTTTTTCTTTTAAATATCCTTCAGCTCTAACCTTTAATTTTTCAACACCTAAATTTCTATTCGCCTCCATCATTTTGGCTCTGGCTTCCGAATTTTTCTTAACATAACTTTGTAATAAATTAAACTCAACTCTTTTTAAACCAGTTATTTCTGATTCCAAAATACCACTTACATTATCCTTTGCTTTTATCTCATCCTGAATTGCCGAAATTGATTTTTGAATTTTTAAATTCACCAATTCAACCGAATCCGATTTTAATTTTCTGCGATGTTCCGCTTCTTCCAAAATCTTCCGTTTTTGTTCCTCAATAGCCGCTAATTTTGCATCTTCCTCAACTTTTACTTTTAATTTATCTGTATTCAATTGTAATTCTCTTTGTTTTTTAATTTCTTCTTGCATACGAATATTAGCCTCCTTTAATCTTTCCTCCTCCTCTCTTTTTAAAGCAGATAATTCGCGCTGTTTTTGTTTATCCATTAAAGCCAATTCTTTTTTAATTTTTTTATCCTCCTCCTGTAATTTTAACTGTAAGGATAAACGATTCATTTCCTCCTCTTTCTTTTTATTTACCAAAGCAATACTATCAGCATAAGCTTTTCTTTGATCTGTTCCACGTTTTAAAGCAGCTTTTTCCGCCTCCATTTTTCGTTTTAATTCTTCTTCACGTTTTTGCATCATAACTTCTCGCTCGCGTTCCACCATTGCCTTAATTTCTCCTTCTTTTTGTCGGATTAACTCCTCACGTTCCTTTTGTTTCAACAATTCCATTTGTTCCTTTTGTCGCTGAATAGTTTCCGCACCTTTTACCTCCTCCTTTTTCATCAACACCTCCATTTTTGCCATTTCTGCCCTTTTTTCCTCTCTAAACAGTCGCTCTTCCTCAATTAATTTTTCGCGCATTTCCTCTTTTCTAGCAATTTCTTCTAACTGTAAGCGCATACGATTTTGCTCCTCTTCCATTTGTTCCTTTTTTTTACGCACTTCCTCCGCTTTAGCATCAATTTTATCCTGCATTTCCTTAACAGCAGCTTTTATTTCATTTTCTTTACGTTGTTTTTGTTGTTCAATAATTTTTCGATCTTGTTCTTGAGCATATTTATCACGCTTTTCAGCGTTAATTTTCATTTCTTTTTCCCTTTGTTTTTCGGCTTTAGCTCTTTCTTTATCTTCTAAACTCTTTAATTTTTCTTTATTTTTTTCTGCTTCGCCTAATAAACTTGTAGCGCCCGATTTTCCTAATAAAGCCTCTAATTCTTTTTCTTTTTCCTTAACATAAATTTTTTGATCCATAATACTCTCTTCCATCTGCGCAATTTTACGTTTTAAAGTACTTACTCTAATTGCATCTCTCACATCATCTCCATTTTTTCTAAGCGTTTCCAATTCGTTTTTAAGTAATTGCAACTCATCATCCGAAGCTAAAATTTTAGTATTTCCCTCCATAATTTCTCTTTTCAATTGCTCAATTCTTTCTTTGTTTTTATCATACATCAATTTAGCTTTTTTTTCATCTAATTTTTGTTGTTCTTTTAATCGTTTTGCATCCAATTTATTTTTCAAATCCAATTCACGTGCTTGTAAATCAATATTTTCCTTTGATTGATTATTTTCCATATCTTTTTTCATTCTTTCTGCCTCAGCATCAATAGCTTTCTGTTCGTTATCAGCACGTTTTTTTAACTCCTCCGATTTAGCTAAATCTTTTGCATTTTTAAGATCCTCATCTAGTTGTTTTTGTTTTAATTTTTGTTTTTCCAACAAATCCCTTTTTTGTTTTTCAATTTCGTTACGCATTTTTGCTTTAGCATCTTGCACTTCTTTATATTTCATTTCTTCATAATCATCCATTGCCATTGCTAAACTATCTTTTAACAAATCCACTTCTTTAGCAGTTTTTCGGGCATGTTTTTTTTCCAACAATGCTTGCTCACGTTTGGATTTTTTTAACAATAAATTCAACTGTTCTTCTTGAGCCATTTTTTCAGCAATTAAAAGTTTTTTTTGCTCTTCAGATAAATTTCCAGCAGCCAATTTAGCTTCGATTTCTGCTAATCTTTCTCTTTTTGCAGTTTGATCTTTTAAATCTTTTGTATTGAGTTCTCGTTTTTTGTTATCCAACTCAATTTTTTTTGCCAAACGCAAGCTATCCGTTTTAAACTTTGTATAATCTTGTGCTTTAAAAATACTATCTTGAGTATTTTTTCTAATTTCTTCTTCTCTAGCTCTTTTTGCAGCTTCAATTTTAGCTAAAGTTTCTTCAGATTTAGCTTGCTCAATCATTAACAATAATTGTTGTTTTTGTTTTTCCTCATCCGCTTGTAATCGCATCTTTTCCAAGGATAACTTACGTTCTTTTTCGGCATTTTTACGCGCCTCTAATTCTTTCATTTGTTTTAATCTTTCATCTTCAGGCGCATTTTCCATAGCTTTAAAAGCAGCTTTTACCTCATCTAATTCCTTTTTAAACTCGGCTTTTTCTTTTTCAGATTTTTGCTTGATTTGTTCTTTAAAAATTTTAGTTTGTTCTTCAATACTTTCCATTTCTTCTTTAGTTCTAAACTTCAACTCTTCAATTCTTAAATTTTCTTTAGCTTTTCGTGCTTCTTCTTTTTGTTTTTCTCTTAATGCAATTTTTTGCATAATCAAGGAATCCTCTAAACCAAACAAATCCTTTTCTTCTTTGGTTTGTAAATCTATAATTTCTTGATAGCGTTTATCTTCCAACTCATCCATTGCATTAGCCAAACTATCTTTTAAAATATATAATTTGTTTTTAAAACTATAAAAATCTTCATCCAACATTTCCTGATTTTTGGTTGTTGTTTGAATTAAAACTCTTAATCTTCTTTCGGCTTCTTCTCTCAATTTAAGTAACTGATTTCTTTTATCTTCGGTTAAATTACTTACAGCCAATTCCACATCCAATTGAGCTATAATTTTACGTTGTTCATCCTCTTTAGCTTTATCTTTTAACAATTGCTCTTGTTTGCGTTTTTCCATTAGCATTTCCTCCGCATAGTAGGCACTATCTGCCTGAAATCTTAATAAAAACTTTGCTTTTTTAATACTATCGCGTTCCATATCCAAGGTTTTGTAAGCCAACGATATTTGCATTTCGCGAATTTGTTTTTGTTCGGCTTTTGAAATTTTTGATTGCAATAATTTTTCTTGTTCCAATTGTTTTTGAAATTCAATAGCGCGTTGTTTAGTTTGCATCAACTCCTTTTGTTTATTTTTCGAAGTTAATTTTCTTTCCATTTCCTCCTTTTGTAAACGAATTTTTCGTTCAGCCTTAGTCTCTGGTAATGTATTTTGAGTTTGTTTATTGATTTGTTCAATTTTTTCTAAGGTATTTTTCTTTTCCTCATTTAATTTTTCCTGTGCTTTTTGTTGTGCAATTTTAGCTTTTTCTTTGGTTAATTTTTCTTGTGCTTGTAAACCAATTATGCTTTTATCCAATTGCTCAATTTTTAATAACTGAACATTTTTTTCTTGTAAAAGTTTTGATTTTCGTGCTTTTGTAGCATCATCTGTTTTACCACTTTTTTCAATTTCTTTTAATTCTAATTCAATTAATCTTAACCTTTCTTTTTCGGCAAACTGATTAATTTTAGCTTGATTTATGGCTTGATTAATCGACTGTACTTGATTGTCGAAATCGGATTGTAAAGACAGATTTTCACCTGCTAATTTTAATTTTTGCAAAGCAATTTCAGCCGAGTCTCTTTGAGCTCTCAATTGATTATCCAAAGCAATTTTATATTTCTCGATGATTGCCTTTTTTTCTTCTTTTTTAGGATCAGATTCCTCTATACCTTTTCCGTTCTCTAAATATTCCTGAACAACTTGTTTTTCAAAGGGTGTTTGCAAGTTTTCCGATTTAAACCTATCTAATAACGCCTTAGTTTGGGCACTTTTTTCAATTTTAACTTTTAATTCATTGGCTACAATCTCTTCTTTTTTTTGTAAGTCCAACAACTTTTCTTTTTCCTTTTTAATTTTTTCCAACTCCTTAGCCAACTCCAATTCGCGTTCGGCTTGTAACTGCTGTTCTAGCAATTCAATCGAAGATGGACCTTTATTTTCGGGAGTGTTTGGTACTTTTTTAGCTGCTGTATCAGGCTTTGCATCTTGTTGTTTTTTTAAACTTTCCAGTTCTTCCAATTGTTTTTTTCTTTCCAGTTCCTTTTGAACTGCAATATTTTTTTCAGCATCAATTTTAGCTTTTAAAGCCTTTTCCTCCTTAACTTTTTCCAAAATTGCAGCTTCACGCAATTTTAATTTTTCGTTTACCTGTCTTTGTTCCTCCTCTAAAGCAGCACGTTCTAAAGCCAATTTTTCTTTTTCCAATCGCATTTTTTCTTTAGCATTTTGTTTAGCTACTCGCAATTGATCTTTTTCACTCATTTCCACACCATCATTCAGCAATTCTTTAACTTCCTCTTGCCCTTTTAATTTCTCCTCCTCAATCTTTTTTAAGCTTTCATTCTCTTTATTTTTTTGTTCAATTTCAAACTTTCGTTTAGCCATTTCGGCATCCAATTCCATTTTTCGTTTTTGCGATTCTAACGATTCCTCATCATCTTTATTTTTTTGTAAAACCTCATTTAATTTTGCGCGTTGTTCATCCTTTAAACGCTTTTTTTGTTCCTCTAATTCTTTTCTACGTTGTTCGACAGTTAAAGCTTGTAATTCGCCTTTTTGTTTTTCTTGTTCAATATTTAATTTAATTTGCTCTTGTTCGCTCTCTTGTAATTTTTTCTGTTTCTCAATCATAGCCTCTTCTTTGGCCACCTCTTTTTCAATCAACGCTTTTAATCGCAATTCCTCCTCATTCGCTTTTAAAGTACTATCCGCAACAAATTTTGCTCTTTCCAAAGCCGCAGCGTTTTTTTGTTGTTCAGCTAATAATTCCTCCTGACGTTTTTTTAGCTCCTCTTGTTTTTTAGCCTCTAAATCCTTTACTTTTTGCGCCAAAGAATCTTCCGATCTTTTTAAAGCCTCTTGTTGATTTCTTAACCGTTCCTCCTCTTCAATTTTTTGTTGCGCAATTTTAGCCTGCATTTCGGCATGTTCTCTTTTTAATCTTTCCGTATCTTCAGCCTTTAACCTTAACTCTTCCGCTTTTTCTGCCTTCTTTTTAGCAATAGCCTCCATTACAGCTTTCTTCTTCTCCTCTTCTTTTATTTTTTGCAATTCTTTTTCTTGCTCCAATTTTCTTAACTCTAACTCCTTAGCCATTTTTAGTGAATCTAATCGTTTTTGTTCTCTAATTTTCGCTTGCTCCTCCTCTTTTCTTGCAATTGCTTTTTGCTCCAACAATTGTTTTTCCTTTTCAATAGCTTCCATAGCTTTTTTAAGCTTTTGTTGCTCCTTATCCTGAGCTGCTTTTAGCTTTTCATCCTCAATTTGTTTGGCTTGTTGAATAATTTTTTCGGCAGCTTCAGCCTCTTGAGCAGCTTTTTCTAAAGCTAATTTTTTCTGATTTTCTAGTTCAGCCGCACGCTGTTCTCTAGCTAATTCAGCCGCACGCTGCTCTGCTTCAATTCTTTCTTTTTCTTGTTTTTCCGCCAATTCTTTAGCTTCTTTTTCAGCCTTCAACTGCTCTTGGCGAGCAATGTATTCCAATCTTAAACGCTCCTTATCCGCAGCAGCTTTCTTTTTAAAAGCTTCCATTTCTTGTTGCTTTTGGAAATCAATTTTCATTTTTTCGATTTCCTCTTGGGTTTTTCGCTCTTCCTCCAATTGTTTTAAACGAATTTGTTCTCTATACTCCGCCACTTTTTTATCTGCAGCAGCCTTTCGTTTTTTAAATTCTTCCAATTCTTCATCCAACTGTAATTTTTGCTGCTCCATCATGCTACGTTCCAACTCTTGTTTTTTCAACTCCTCCACACGTCTTTTTTCAGCTTCTAATTTTTCTTGAGCCAAACGCTCCTCTTCTTTCTTTTTTTGCTCAAAAATAATTCTATTCATTTCCTCTTGAGCCTCCAGTTTCGCCCTAGTATACTCTTGCTCCTTCTCTATTTTAATTCGTTCAGCTTCTTCTTTACGTTCTAAATCTTCGCGCATTTTACGCTCCTGAGCTTCCAATTTTTCCTTGCGCTCACGAGCTAAACGTTCTTGTGCTTCCTGCTGTTTTTTAAACTCTTCCTCTAAACGTTTAGCCCTATCCTCGGCTTCACGTTTGGCAATTTCTTGTTCCTGTACCTTAATTCTTTCTTCTTCCTTTTTTTGTAATTCTTCTAATTGTTGACGTTCCGCATCGGCTTCTTCCTTAGCTTTTTGTAAAGTTTCTTGGCGCATGCGTTCCATCTCTTCAGCCAACAACTTACGTTTTAATTCTTCTTGTCGGACACGATAATCTCTGGCCTCTTTAGCCTCTTGTTGCAATTGTTTTTCGCGTTCTTTTTTAGCTTGATCTTGTAATCGTAATTTTTTTCGGTATTCTTTTTCCTCTTCTTTTCTTTGTTGAGCTTGACGTTTATACTCCTCTTTCATTTGAATTTTGCGCTCGATAATCTCTTTTTGTTTGTTTTTATCCTGAGCATAAATAGGATGAACCACAATAAATAACATACTGAGGAACACTATTTTTTGAAATGTATATATTGAAATTAGATTTTTCAAATTTTTTGTTCAAAAATGCCTAGAAAATAATTTTTTAAGCATGATTTTTACTACGAACAAATATCGAAATTGTTTTACAATTAACAGACAAAAAAAACAAAAAATATACAGCAAAACATTGAAAGAATAAAGATTTAAACAATTTTGTATAACTCACCGTCTCGTTTTACTTTTTTATCCTCTAATAATTCGCGTAAGGTTTGAATAATTTGGGATTTATGTTGAGGCAATAAAATAATTAAATCGTTTAAGTTTTTTGGCTGAGTTAAATGTTCCAACACTATGTTTTTTAAACCTTTAACCTTTTGATTTTTTAAACAATTATCACAATGTCCGCAATCTTTTTCGGGCAATTCATTAAAATAAAACAAAGCAATATTGGTTCTACATTTTTCCTCTTCTGTAACAAAATTAATTATCGCGCGCAATTGTTTTTGTGCAACTGCTCTTCTGGAAGATAAATTTTTAGCACTAATAGTTAAATGACTTACTGGCAAACACTCGGTAGTATAAATTAAAACAGGCAAAAAACTTTGCATGTAATATTGTAAAATATGATTAAACGATAATTTTTGAATAGCATTTTTAACCTCTAACTCACTAACATTTAAAGCAGTTGCAATTTTACTTTCTTGAATTTTAATAAAATCATTAAATAAACCTGTATAACTACGCAATAAAAAATTTAAAACCTTTGGAGGTAAACCAGATTTTTGAACCTCGTTTTGTAAAGTAAATTGATTACATGTAATTTTAATTTTAGAGCTATTTAATTCATTATCTGTTAAAAAAAAGTACCCTTCCTTTTCTAAAATTTTAATTGCGCTAAACACTTTGCGAGGTTCCAACTTTGTTTTTGCACAAAATTTATAAATATCAAAAGGAAAACCCTTGCCTTTGTTATCCCCAACAGCAACTTTATAATAATTGGAAATACTTTGATAAACTTGGTCAATTTCTTTTTTAGTTGGGAAATTATAATCCAACATCAACTCCTGAAATTCTATATCTTCCTGATTATAAATCACAATTGCCTTTGAGGCTAAGCCATCTCTTCCAGCCCTTCCACTCTCTTGGTAATACTCCTCCAAATTATTAGGAATATCACAATGTATCACCCAACGCACATCTGGTTTATCAATTCCCATCCCAAAAGCATTGGTACTTACCACTACTCTTGTATAATTTTCCATCCACTCCTTCTCTACTTTTTTTCTATCTTCATTAATTAAACCAGCATGATAATAATCGGCAGATATTCCATTCTTATTCAGTTCTTTACTGTATTTTTCTACATTTTTCCTACTGCGTAAATACACTATCCCACAGCCCTCATTTTTTTTAATGAGTTGTATTAACGCATTTAATTTATCCTCGGCTTTATAAACTGCATATTCGATATTTGTTCGAGCGAAACTGGAACGAAAAAATTTCATTTTCCCCTTACCAATGGTTTCCAAAATATCTTCCACTACCTTTTGAGTTGCTGTTGCTGTTAAAGCGATTACAGGAACTTGTGGATGCATTTGAATTAAGGAATGAATTTTTTGATAAGCTGGCCTAAAATCATGACCCCATTGCGAAATACAATGCGCCTCATCAATCGCAATCAAATTTACATTCATTTTAGCCAAACGCGCTGCAACCAAAACACCTTGTAAACGCTCGGGCGAAATATATAAAAACTTTATATTGCCATATACACAATTATCTAAAACGGTATCTATTTGAGTTCCACTCATTGCCGAATGGATATATTCTGCCTGAATTTTTTTGTTTTTTAATTGTGTAACCTGATCTCGCATAAGTGCCAACAATGGAGAAATTACGATACAAATACCATCCATAACCAAAGCTGGAACTTGAAAACAAATAGATTTTCCTCCACCAGTAGGCAAAAGCGCTAAAGCAGAATTCCCCCCGATTACATGCTCCACAATTTTTTTTTGTTGCGGACGAAATTCTGTGAAGCCCCAATATTTTTGTAAAATTTCCTTTGCTTTTTCCATTTGCTTATATGGCAATTGATTGTAGGATAAAATTAACTCTATCTTGAATACTTACCAAAGGCATTTGAATAATTGTGTAATTAAATTGGGTATATTTGTGCTTTAGCCAATACTCAATTTCCATCGCTTTTTCTTCAGATTCTTTTCGGATATCATCGTTTTGGAACAATTTATCCCAATATGGAAATAAAAAAACTTTTTTTTCGAAAGTTAATTTTTCGCAAGTTTGGAACATAGATAAAGGTATTTTGATTTTACCCATTTCCATGTAAGCTAAAACATCAATTGGCGACCGATCATAAAAATTTAATCCAACATTAGCCTTTTGATAATCTTGTAATTGCAGATCAAAAACACGATTGCTAAACGATGATAAATCCATCCAAGGAACACAATCCGATTGCTGCTTTAAACTTTCTTCAATTACACTTCTTGCAACTTCTTGAAAAACAGTGTAATGACTATGTTTTAATAAATGAACACACGAAGTTTTCCCAGTTGCTGGTCCGCCTGTTAAAATAAACCTTTTGGGTTGCATTAATACATTCCAATATTGAGTAAAACCAAAGTACAAGCTTCCTCGTGAGCAATTCCGTGATGACTTAATTCGTTGTAAAAATCTGGGTTTTCCGTTCCAGGATTAAAAATAACACGATTTGGTTTTAAAGAAATAATATACCTTTTGTAATCCTCCTGATTTTTTGGTGATAAATATAAACTTACAGTATCAATATTGCTGTAAGGTAATTTATCCGTATCAATTTCAACATTACCAATTTTACCTTCTTTATTACCTAAAGCATAAACTGGAATATTATAGTTTTGTAATAAACTTACAGCTTTATACGAATATCTCTCAGGATTTTCCGAAGCACCAATAACTAGAGTTGTTTTATGCATACAAAAAGTTTAAAATTCTTGCAACTCCGCTAAACTTCTTTGCATTTCTTCAGGAGTTACCGTGATATAATTTTCGGGTACTGTAAAAACCTCTTTTTCTTGTTTTAACATCTCTACATTTTGCGCTTTAAATTCCATTAAAATATTAAAACGTTTTACTTGATATTGCATTAAAACACCGTCAATTTCTTTAAATGGAGTACACCAATTGGGCTTATTAATTTTAATTTGATTGGTGTACCAACAATCAAAAGTATATGGCACACTATCTTCCACTTGCACAATGGCTTTTTTACATAAAAATCCAGCAATCGTTAAAGTATCTGGCAAAAAACGTATATTATGTTTAGGCAAAGAGTTTAAAAATTCGTTAATACTAGCGCTATCTCTATTAGCAACAGATTTTTTCTTCATGAATTTTAGTAATTCATTTAAAGTTTTGTTTTGATTATCGGCTAAATAATTAATTTGAATCATTCCTAAACCAAAAATCATTTCGGTTTTTACAAAGTCAGGATTAAAATAAAAATTCATTTCCTTAGGCATCAAACGTTCCATCCATTTATCTTCAAAACCAGCAGGATAAGTGATTTTATATAAAATCTTACCCTCTTCAACAGATTTTTCACCAAGGTTACAAGAAAAAATCACTGCACTAGAAAGCAGAAATAAGAAGGAAACAAAAATTATATGAAAATGTTTTTTAAGCACAATTTAATTTATGATTCACAAATATAACTTTTAAATTGATTAGATAAATTAAATACTTAACTTTTAGTAAACATTTTTTAAACATTTGAGGTGTTGATTCTTATTCTAATTAACCAAAATCTAAAAAAATCCCCTTAAATTTAAGGGGGATTTTTTTACTTTGGATAACACAAAAAGTATTTTTTTACGGGGGTGGAAAGGCTAGATATATTTAATTGATCGGAAGCTATGCCGATATCCGTGGTATGACCGTTTTTGTATAAAATTTGAATGCTGTCTTTTTTAGGATTGTAAGCGTTATTTTCGATCACATCCGTAAATACAAAATAATCTTTTTCGGCATAGCTTAAATTATTTTTAGAAATGAAATTGTTTTTATAACTCTCTATTTTTTCGTCCGAAAAAGGCGTTTTACTAATTTCCACCCTATACAACTTACGGTTAATCATCATGTTACACAACATACTCAACACCACATCTTCATGATTAGTCCAAACTTTTATCGAAGTTAAAATATCGTAATCATCCAATAAAGCAAAAGTTTCTAAATGTAAAGGATTGTTCGCAAAATCTTTATCGTTTAATTTATTGTATAAAAAATGTTGCAATGCAGGCGTGCAAAACAATTGTACATTTTGCATAGCCAACTCCTTGGCACGCGTTAAAATTTTAATCAGCAAAAACTCCGCCGCCAAAACCGTTTTGTGCAAATACACTTGCCAATACATAATACGGCGCGCTACAATAAATTTTTCGATAGAATACACCCCTTTTTCATCCACCACCAACTGGTCGTTTTTTACATTCAGTAATTTTATAATACGCTCCACTCCTATCACACCTTCGGATACACCTGTGTAAAAACTATCGCGGTTTAAATAATCTAATCTATCCACATCCAACTGACTGCTAATGAGTTGATGCAAAAAAGATTTAGGATAATCGTTTTTAAAAATTTTAATTGCCAAGGAAAGTTTTTGATTAAACATTTGGTTTAATTTTTCCATAAACAACACCGAAATTTCCTCATGACTAATCCCATCCACCATCGTATGCTCTAGGGCATGCGAAAACGGTCCGTGACCAATATCGTGCACCAAAACTGCAATTGCCACCGCTTTTTGCTCCTCCTCACTTATATGATGTCCTTTAAATTTTAACACCTCCATTGCCTCCATTGCCAAATGCATTGCACCAATAGCATGATGAAAACGAGTATGATAAGCCCCAGGATACACCATACTAGTTAACCCCAATTGCCTTATACGGCGCAAACGTTGAAAGTAAGGATGTTCAATAATATCGTAAATAATATCGTAAGGTATCGTTACAAAACCGTAAATAGGATCGTTAAAAATTTTTCTTTTATTGGGCTGCACAATTTTTATAATTAATATTAGTTACTAACTTAGTTTAAAAATCCAAAGTTATACATTAAATGGAGAAGGTAAAAATTTTATGGACCGATGATGAAATTGATTTATTGGTTCCGCATATTTTGTTTTTAGAAGGCAAAGGATACAGCGTAAGCAAAGCTCGAAGTGGTGATGAAGCAATTGATTTGTATAAATCCAATGTTTTTGACATTGTATTTTTAGATGAAAACATGCCCGGATTAAGTGGTTTAGAGGTTTTGGTAGAACTTAAAAAAATCAACAAAAATATTCCGGTGGTAATGATTACCAAAAGTGAAGAAGAATACATAATGGAAGAAGCCATTGGTGGCGAAATTTCCGATTATTTGATTAAACCGGTTAATCCTAATCAGATTTTGTTATCGATTAAAAAAAATCTCGACGAAAAACGTTTGGTAAGCGAAAAATCTTTGGTGAGTTACCAAAAAGAGTTTAGGAATTTAAGCATGAAACTACAAGATCGTTTGGATTTTGAGGAATGGATAGAGGTGTATCAGGAATTGGTGTATTGGGAAATTAAGTTATCTAAAGGCGAAAATAAAGATATGTTAGAGGTATTGGAGAGCCAAAAAACAGAAGCCAACAACCTGTTTTCTAGATATATCGAAAAAAATTATGAAGATTGGTTTAGTGGAAAATCCGATGCGCCATTGTTATCACATCAGGTATTAGAAAAAACTGTTTTCCCTTTAATTGGTAAGGAACCCGTTTTTGTTTTTGTAATTGATTGTATGCGTTGGGACCAATGGAAAACTATCCAAAGTTACTTAGCTGATTATTATACTTTTACCGATGAAAAATCCTATTACGCCATTTTACCAACCGCTACACAATATGCGCGTAATGCTTTATTTGCCGGTTTAATGCCTTTGGATATTCAGAAAAAATATCCTAACAGTTGGCTGGAAGAAAATGATGAAGGAAGCAAAAACAACGAAGAAAAATTTTTAGTAGGCGAAAACTTATTACGCCACAACTACAAAGTTAAATTTAGATACGAAAAGGTATTAAATATTGAACGCAGCAAACGTTTTGTGGATCAAATTAAAGATTATATGCAAAACGACATCAATTTTATTGTGTACAATTTTGTAGATATGCTTTCGCATGCTAGTACAGACACTAAAATTATTAGAGAATTAGCGGATGATGAAAATGGTTATCGCGGTTTAACCGAATCATGGTTTAAAAATTCGCCTTTGCTTGATGCGTTTAAAAAATTAGCGAGTATGAAATGTAAAGTGGTTATCACAACGGATCATGGCTCGGTAAAAATTAATCAGGCTTTAAAAATGATGGGCGAAAAAGAAATCAACACCAATTTGCGTTACAAGGTTGGAAAAAATATGCAATATAATCCTAAGGAGGTATTTGAAGTAAATCAGCCAGATAAAATTCGTTTGCCCAAACAACATTTATCCGATAGGTATATTTTTGCAAAAGACAAAGGCTTTTTTGCTTATCAAAACAATTTTAATTATTATGCAAATTATTATAAAGATACCTTTCAACACGGCGGAATTTCTTTAGAAGAAATGATTGTTCCTTTGGTATTTTTACAACCCAAATAAATTAAAATGATTTACAATATTACCGATATAAATTCGCTTCCTGCTGTTGCAAATAACTTGATTCAAAAATATAAACACATCAATATTTGGGCATTTAAAGGCGAAATGGGGATGGGTAAAACTACATTAATTAAACAAATTTGTAGTACTGTGGGAGTTAAAAATCATTTAAGTAGTCCTACTTTTTCCATCGTCAACGAATATAGTTCGGATATTGGTACTATTTATCATTTTGATTTTTACCGAATAGAAGATACCAACGAAGTGTTGGATATGGGTTTGTATGAATATATCGATAATAGTGCTTTGTGTTTAATGGAATGGAGCGAAAAAATTGAGGAATTGTTGCAAAACGAAACCAAAATCACCATTCATATTTATTTTGAAAACAACCAACGCTTGTTGGAATGTAGTTTAAATTAGCTCATGATTGTTTTAAAACGCTTCGTAAAAGATATCCGATTTTGGATTATTTTCTTTTTTATCCTTAGATTATACGGTATAACTTTACCTCCTTTGGAGATTGGGCACAATTGGCGACAAACCACGGTAACCATGGTGGCACGAAACTTTTTGGAAGTAGATAATAATATTTTTTATCCCAGGATAGATATTGCTGGAGAAAAAACAGGAATAACAGGAATGGAATTTCCTATACTTAATTATTTAATTTATTTAACCGCAGAAATATTTGGCTACGAGCATTGGTATGGCAGACTTATAAATCTAATTTTTTCCAGTTTAGGCTTGTGTTTTTTTTATAAATTGATTCTCAAATATTTTCACCCCAAAATTGCATGGTACGCCACTATTATTTTATGCACCTCTATTTGGTTTCAATTTTCGCGCAAAATTATGCCCGATACTTTTTCGCTTAGCTTAGTTATTTCAGGAATTTACTTTGGAACAAACTACCTCGAAAACAATAATTTAAAAAATAAATATGGACATCTATTTTTATATTTTCTTTTGATACTTGCCGGAGTATTATCCAAATTACCCTCGGGATATATCTTGATCATATTTATCTTATTTATATTCAACAAAAACATTTCTTTGCATAAAAAACTCCTTTTTAGTGAAGTAAGTGCCATTGCTATAATTCCTGTTGTTTGGTGGTATTACTATTGGGTGCCTTTTTTGGTAGAAAAAATGGATTTTGGCATTTTTTTATGGGAAAAAGTTTTTGGGAGGGATGGATTGAAATAGCACAAAATTTAAACGAAACACTTAATAAATTTTATGATGTGGCACTAAAATTTATAGGATTTATCTTGTTTTTAATTGGTTTAACCATTTCAATAATCAAAAAAAAATAAAATTTATGCCTTATTTACGCTTACTTTTTTAAGCTTTGCTGAAATTGTTTTTAAAGCAGGAATTACTTTTCCAATGCACAATTATTACATTATTCCTTTTGTACCTGTAATGGCTTTGGTTGCAGCTTATGGCTTGCATAATTTAGCGAAATTTAAATGGCATATAATAATTCTTGTAGCGATAGTTATCGAAGGAATTGCCAATCAGAACCACGATTTTACTGTTAAACCTAAAGATTTAACCTTGTTGAATTTAGAAAAAGATTTAAATACTTTTTGTAATCCAAACGATTTAATAATAATCAATAGTGGCGAATATCCCACACCCATGTATTTTGCGCACAAAAAAGGCTGGGTTAACAATAACTCAAACATAGCCAACCCAAATTTCATTAAAGATTTACAATTTAAAGGATTACGTTATATTGTAATTTTGAAACAAAGTTTTGGCACAAACACCAATTTACAAAACTACTCTGTTGTAATAGATAACCAATGGTATACTATTTATAAAATTTAAAACTGCAAATAAATAAACTGATTGGTTTGTGCGAAATTTCCGAAAATAAACAATAGATATAATCCAGTAAAAATAAACATTATGGGATATTTAGTGGATTTACACCAATGCTGAATTTTACTTTCGAATGATAAAAAAACTATAAGTAAAACTAAAGTTTCTAATAAATGATATTGCTGTTCTAAATATCCTCCTTTACCTAAAATAGCAACAACATCTGCCATAAAATTTTGAGGAAAAAAATTTACATTAAATAATATTTTTAAACTTTGTTGAATTGTTTCAAAATCGCCTATTTTAAAAAAGTAATTAGCAAAAGAAACAACTAAAAAAACATACACAATCCCTATGAATCTAGGTAGTTTATTTTCAATTTTCAAAAAGTATTCTGTAACAATAAAAAATGCATTCAGCAATCCCCAAACAATAAATCCAAACTGAATATTATGCCATAAAGCACTTAAAATAAATACTAAAAAAGTGCTTAAAACCAATGCAAATTTTGGAGTATTTTTAAACCTATACACTATAGGATAAAACACAAATTGAGTAAACCAGTTAATTAATGTTATATGGGTTTTTCGCCAATATTCACTCATATTTTTGCTTCGTAAAGGCAAATCAAAATTTTCAGGCAATTCTACTCCTAAAACTCTTGCTAAACCAATAGCAATATCTGTAAAACCTGAGAAATTTAAATACATTTGAACTGTAAATAATAAAGAGGAAATTAATGCCAACAAACTATTATTTATCTCGGAACTGTGTTCAAAATATCCCGAAATCATAAAATCTAATCTGTTAGATAAAATAAAAATTTTACACAATCCTAAAACTAGTCTTAAAGTACCTACTTTTAAATCCTTATGGATATCCGATGTTAAAATTATTTGATTGTTTTTTAAAATTGGTCCGGAAAAAAAACGTGGATAAAAAATAGTTCCGAATACAACTTCCGAAAATTGAAAGTTTTTTGGCGGAATGATCAAAATAGAGATCAATTGTAAACTGTAATAAGCATATCCCAACAATAAAATTCCGCTAAAACCAGATTTTAAAAATATAAAACCAAGTACAATTATAAATAATGCTACCCATTTAAATTTTTGAAATTTATTAATTACCACAAAAACTAAAAAACTAAGCAAAATAGCAGTTGCCAATGCCCAAATTGAATGATAAGCAATAACTAACAAAGAAACTAATATTAGTAACTTTTGCCATTTATTTTGAACAAAAAAATACCTGAATGGAAATAATATAAAAGGGATGATGAAAAATGAAATATCTACATTCATTTAACTTATGGTAATTTTTGGTGAATACAATTAACTAAATCACCCACATTATTTAAATCAGCCAATTCAAATACCGAAAATTTAATCTTAAATTTTTCTTCCACAATACTAATCAATTGAATATGATGAAAGGAATCCCATGACACAATATCTTTGGCATTAGTTCCACAGTTAATTTGTAAAGTTTCTTCTTTAAAAAAATCCTTAAAAATTTTTTGCAATTGCAGTAAAATCTCTTGTTTCATAATAATTTCCAAAAAAAAAGTCTGTTATAAAACAGACTTTCATTTTTAATATTTAATCAAATTATTTGAATGTTACAGAAGTTTCACCAATCATATTTCCTTCACAAAAAATTTGAACATTGTATGCACCAGGTAAAAACTTATCAGAAGCGAAGTTTTTAGCATACATTACAACATCTTTTTTTGAATTTTTATAATCAATATCGTCCATTGAAGTATATGCGATTTGTTTTCCTTCAAACTCAAAATTACTTCCACCATCAGTTAAAACCTGAGAGTTAGGATCTGTAACTTTTAAGTGTAAACGTTTAGTACCAGGTTTAGATAATTCATTTTTAGCAATAGTAAACACAACTCTAATACTTTCCACTCTTTTAGCCGAAGTTACAACCTTTTCAGTGCCATTTCTTTTCACTTTAATACCTTCTGCAATAACATCATAAGTATGCAATTTTTCGCCAATTTCAACTTTTTTCTTTAACTCAACTTTTTCGTTTGTTAAAATTTTATTGTTTGTTTTTTCGCTACTTAATTCCTCCTCTACTTTTTCTTTTTCAGCTTTCAACTTATCATTTTCGGCCATTAACTCTTTGTTTTTAGCGGTTAACTCATTAATAGTATTTTTTAATTTGCTTACCTCATTTCTTAAAGAATAATACAAAGCTTTAAAAGCATTAGAATCCTTTGCTCCACCAACAGCTAACAATTCTTCCATTTTAGTTTTTAATTCTTCAATTTTTTGCTTTTGCCCATCGATTTCAGCTTGTAACTCTTTATATTTTGCTGATAAGGGTCCCATATCATCTAAATTATTATAGCCTAAATCCTTTAAAATTGCTTCAGCTTTTGCAATTTCAGCCATTAATTTTTCGGCTCTAACCTGTTCCATATCACGTTCATTTGTAACTGTATGGATAATTTTAGGATCTTGTACAAACGCTTTAAAACCTGTATATGCGGAGAAACCAGCTAAACCAATTAATAAAGTAATTAAAATAATTAATACTTTTTTATTTCCTTTTTCTTTTTTTTGTGTTTCTTGATTAATTTCGCTCATCTTAAAATATTTTAATAAGTGTTATAAGCAAATATAATAGAAAACATTTTAATAAAAAAAGATAATGCTGTTAAAAACTTACTTCAATCTTTTGTTTCCATCACTTTGCGTGAGTTGTAGTAAGGAGTTAAGATATCCCGAAAAACATATTTGTTTGCATTGTACAGAAGGTTGGAAAGTGAACAAAAGTGTAACTGAAAACGACAATAAAATTGAACAATTATTTTGGGGTAAAGTGCAAATTGAACAAGCATTTGCTGTTTTTGATTTTGTAAAAGGAGAAAGTATCCAAAAAATAATTCACAAATTTAAATACCGTGGTTACAAAAATTTAGCACTGCACATGGGCGAAATAATGAGTGAACATTTGCAAGATAAATTAAATCAATCTAATGAAAATTTAACTGTTATAGCTGTACCAACTATTTTTAAAAATCAGCTAAAACGTGGCTACAACCAAGCCGAAATTTTAGCGAAATCCCTAGCTAAAAACTTGGATTTACAATACGAATCAGGTGTTTTAAAAAAGCTAAAAAGTGTAAGTTCTCAAACAGATAAAAATGTTTTGGAACGGTACGAAAATATCGAAAAAACAATCTTAATTA
>JBEEPA010000369.1:0-2516 GCA_041191385.1 Bacteroidota bacterium
CTACCAGTTAATGGAATACCCATTTACTTTTAACTTTTTTAAATGGCATCAATTTTCATCTAAAAAAAACCGACTATACAACAATACCAAAATGGATTTTAATGCAAACTTCAATAACAGAGTAAATTTAAAATGGGAAGATGCCATTTTACAAGGTGCTTTAGATGCCTATCATTTTAATCCAAAAAATAAATTTATTGTAGGCGCAATTTTATTGTGGTACGTTGATGAAGTTACTGATGTAAAAAAACAAAATAAAAAGAAACTAGATGCAGAAGATTATAAGCTGGCTTTAAAAATATTAAGAGAGGCAAAGAATCAGGTTGCCAAAATTGAAGATAAAAAAACAGATGGATTTATCAGATATATAGATAAACAAATTGGCGAATTAGATAAAAAAAGAGCTAGATTAGAAAAAAAGAAATCTTAAAAAAAACTTGCAGTTATGGGAATTTTTTCGTTTTTGAAAAAAAAAGAGGTTGAGTTAGCTATTTTAGATTGCATAGAAATTGAAACAGATATACATGCACATTGGCTACCTGGAATTGATGATGGGGCTAAAAATGTGGAAGATAGTATAGAAATTATTAGCTATTTAACCAGCTTAGGCTTTAAAAATTTAGTAGCTACTCCACATGTAATGAGTGATTTTTACAATAACTCTACAGATACTATTTTACAAAAATTACAGTTGGTGAAAGATGCTGTTGCAAAAACCAATATAGATGTACAATTATTTGCCGCTGCAGAATATAACTTGGACGAAGAATTTGTGAAACGAATTGCCGAAAAAGATTTGCTTACTTTACCCAATACAAATATCGTTTTATTTGAACTATCTTACATTAATCCTCCAAACAATTTAAAGGTGGTTGTAAAAGATTTATTTGTAAAAGGATATCAACCTTTATTGGCTCATCCAGAGCGTTATCCATTTTATGCAGCAGATTTATCAACTTACGAGGAACTTAAGGATATGGGGGTGCAATTTCAAATTAATTTAATGTCGCTTGCAGGACATTATGGTCCGCAAGCAAAATTTATAGCCAAATATTTAATGGATAAAAATTGGGTAGATTTTGTAGGTACCGACATACATAAAAAAGCACATAGCACCTCTATAGAAAAGGCTTTGAAATCTCCAGAAATAAGAACTTTAAACGAATGGATTAAAAATAAAGCGATTAAATAAAACCTAATTAACTTGTATAAATTGCTCAAATAAAGTACACAATTTTGGTTGAGCGTTATTGGCAACTTCAATAATTTCGGTGATGTTTACGGGCTGGATTTCGCCATAACATTCATCGGTAACAATGGAACAAACCAAACATTTCATTCCTAAATGATTTGCAGCGATAACTTCTGGGATAGTGGACATTCCTACTAAATCGGCCCCAATTATGCTTAAATACTTGTACTCAGCTGGGGTTTCTAAAATTGGCCCAGTTAAACCGGCGTACACACCCAAATGAATTGATATTTTTTTTAGTTGAGCTATATTTTTTGCTAACTCAATCCAAGTTTTATCATAAGGCTGATACATATCCACAAATCTTGGTCCTAATTCGGGATAATTTTTACCAATTAATGGATTACCAGGGAATAAGTTAATATGATCTTTTACTAAAACCAAATCGCCTTTTTGATATTTTGGATTAATCCCTCCAGCAGCATTAGAAATTAATAATTTTTTTACGCCTAAAAAATGTAAAACCCTAATAGGAAATACAATCTGATTCATATCATACCCTTCGTAGTAATGAAAACGACCTTGCATAACAACAACTTTTTTCCCTCCTAAAAATCCAAAAATTAATTTTCCAGCATGGGATTCAACAGTACTTATTGGGAAATTTGGAATATCTTGATACGAAATGCTACAAACCACATCTATACTTTTTACCAAATCACCTAAACCAGTTCCTAAAACAATTCCAAATTCGGGTGTAAAATTGGTTATACTACAAATGTATTGTTGCGCTTTTTTTATCTCGTTTAACATATTCTAAAATTAATGAATCAAATTGATTGTTTTCCTGATGAATTCCTACCTCAATAGGAATATAAAACATAGGTAAATCTTCAATAACACTACTAAATCTTTCCTCAATCAATCGCATTGCATCTTTCTCGGTTGTTACAATTATTTTTTTTGCTAAAGTAATAGCTTTAAATGAATTAGAAATAGAAACAACATCCGCAACAGAATAGTTGTGGTGATCCGAAAAATCGTGCACAACAGTTTCCTTTACCTGAGCATTCATATATTCAATTAATGGATCCATTTTAGCTATTCCAGCAAAAACAAGTGCTTTATACTCTTTTAGGTTAAATTTAGAATCCGATTGCTCCAATTGCTCTGCAGCACTAGTAAAGGGAACTAAATTTTTATAACTGATATAAGAAAAAAATAATTTTTGCCAACTTTTTAGTTGCAAAATATTGCTCACCCTACGGTTTTCTATGGGAGAAAACACACTTGGCCCCTTAGTAACAATTACAATATCTGCTCT
>JBEEPA010000370.1:0-6674 GCA_041191385.1 Bacteroidota bacterium
CTGTTACAAAAAAACAATTGAAAACTAAATTATACATAAGATTTATATTTTTAATTAGTATTAACGGATTATTAATTAACAATGGTTTTTCTAAAACTTTTTTAAACCCAACTGATTCTATTACCATTTTATCGGATACCACTGGTGTAAAATCTAGCAAATTAGCAAAATCCTCGCCAAACTCTCCAGAAACAAAAGTTGAATATTTTGCAAAAGATTCTATTGTAATGGATAACACAAATAATGTTGTTTATTTATATAAAGATGCAAAAGTGGTTTATGGCTCAATGACACTAACCGCAGATACTATAATGATTTTTTTAGATAAAAATGAATTACACGCCAAAAGTGGAATCGACTCTGTTGGGAGGGTTAAAAAAGTAAAATTTGAAGATGGTGACCAAAATTTTGAAGCGCCAGAAATGACTTACAATTTCAAAACCAAAAAAGGAAAAATTATTAAAGTAATTACTGGCGAACAACAATCTTACGTGCTAGCAGATGTAGCCAAACGCATGCCTAACGATGATATTTTTATTGCCAAGGGTAAAATTACTACTTGCGAACACGAAGACCCTCATTTTTATTTTTTAAGCGAGCGTTTAAAAGTTAAACCAGGTAAATTTATTGTTGCAGGTCCTACACATTTAGTTATTCGAGGTATTCACACCCCAATTTTATTACCTTTTGCCTTTTTTCCAAATAACAAAAAAAGAAAATCTGGAATTTTAATTCCGGGTCCGGCACGCGAACGTGGCTACTCGGGTTTTAGAGAACTTGGCTATCATTGGGCAATTAACGATTACATGACAGCAGATGTTTTAACCGATTTCTTTTTTGATGGTTCATTCAGAAGTAATTCTGTTTTAAATTATAAAAAACTATATAAATACGATGGTAGTATATCTTTTAGATATAACCAAATTCAACAAGGAACCAGGGGTTTAAGTGATGATTTTTTAGCTAGAGATTTTGCAATTGGCTGGAAATTTAACCAGGATGCAAAAGCGCATCCAAAAAGTAGATTTACTGCAAACATTGATGCAAAATCGCCTACATTTAACCAAACTCAAGTTTTAAATAATTTTACTGCTATGAATGCTGCACAAGCGTATAATCGTTCCAGCATTGGTTGGTCGTGGAACGATAAATGGGGAGGAATACAAACTACTGCAGATTTAAATCAAAATTTCGGACGAAAAGAAATATCCATGCGCGCACCAAATTTAACGGTTCGTTTAAATCAAAAACCATTATATAAAGGAATTCAATACCGAACTACTTTTGAAATGCGCAATGAAGTAAATACTGGCGACTCTACTTTTTTTACCACTCAAACTTTACAAAAAATGAACTCAGGTATGAAAGGTAATACCGTTATCGAATATGGTAAAAGTGTTCGTATTCCTTTTGGATTTTTAAGATACATCAATCTAACCGTTCCTAACATAAACATTAATGCTTATGGTAATTTTAGTACTACACGACAATCTTTAGATGAAAACAATAAAGTAATTAGAGATACCGTAAGAGCTTACCGAACTTCTTACGATGTATCAATGGGAAACATGCGATTAAATACCAAAATTTTTGGAACATTTAAGTTTAAAGACGGAATGTATGTAAAAGGAATCAGACATATAATCGACCCTTCTGTTTCCTTAAGCTATAGCCCCTATTTTTTATTTAGCTCACAAGATATAAACCGAGATTTAAAAGATGTAAACGGAAATATTATTCGCCAATATTCCATTTACGATCAAAGTATGTACCGCCCAGTTGCTAGGGAAAATCTTAGTTTATCCTATTCCTTAAATAACGTTTTAGAAGGGAAATTTAAACAAAAAAACGACACCGCTTACAGCTACAAAAAAGTAAACTTAATACAAGCTTTAAATGCCACCGGAGGCTACAACTTTTTAGCCGACTCTTTAAAATGGAGCGATATTAACTTAAACTTAAACGCCAATCCTGGATTTTTAAAAACCTTAAACGTAAACGCAACATTAAATCCTTACGAAATGGACAGTGCCGGCCGTAGCATCAATAAATTAATGTACACCAACTCTGGAACTCTAGGAAGATTAACTTTATTCAATGCATCAACCAATATCGGGTTAGAACGCAAAAATTTCTTACCTAAACAATCTAGGGATTTAATTATGAAAGATGGTTTTAACTGGACGATGAACATTGGTTATACATTCACCTACAGAAAACCCGGACAAATTGCCACACTTAACAATACAATTACCAACGGAGGAAGCGTAACTTTTAGTAAAAGTTTCTCTTTAGCTTACACATTAGATATAAACATTAAAGATATTAATATAGGGCAATTTACTAACGTCAATATAAAAAAAGATTTACACTGCTGGGAAATGAGTTTGATATGGTTCCCTTTCCAAACTAACATCAACTACATGTTCTCCATCCGCCCTAAAGCAGGCTTATTAAGAGACCTAGAATACAAACGAAACAGCAACCAACAGCGAATTAGATAGGTTGAATTAATTAAAAAATGAAAAAAATAATTTTAACATCGATATTAATCATTTCACTTATTCGAATTGCACTTTGCCAATCGAACTTTGATTCAGAAAAATTGGACAAATATTTCGAAGTTCTCGAACAACACAACAAGTTTATGGGAAGTGTTGCAGTATCAAAAAACAGAGAAATTATTTACTCAAAAACCATAGGATTTGCAAATATTGAAAACAATCAAAAAGCTAACGAAAACTCAAAATATAAAATAGGTTCTATAACTAAAACATTCACAAGTGTTTTAATTTTAAAAGCAGTTGAAGATAAAAAACTAAATCTTAACCAAACCATAAATACTTGGTTTCCATCAATTGAAAATGCTAATAAAATAACTATAGAAAATTTACTTAATCACAGAAGTGGCATAAATGATTTCACCAAAACTAAAGATTATTTCACTTGGAACACACAAACCAAAACAGAAAAAGAATTGATTGAAATTATAACAAAAGGCGGAAGTAATTTTATTCCAAACAGCAAATCAGAATATAGTAATTCTAACTTTATACTTTTAACTTTTATTCTAGAAAAAACCTATAGAAAATCATATTCCGATTTATTGCTTGAACTTATTGTAAAACCAATTGGTTTAACGAATACTTATGTTTTTAAAAAAATGAATTTAAGTCAAAACGAATGTAGTTCGTATAAGTTTAACGAAAAATGGGAATTAGAATCTGAAACTCATTTTTCAATCCCCTTAGGAGCTGGCGCAATTATTTCCACACCAAAGGATTTAACAAAATTTGCAGATGCTCTATTTAATGGTAAACTTTTATCAAAAGAAAGTATTTCATTGATGAAAAAAATGAAAGATGGTTATGGATTTGGTTTAAGGACATTTCCTTTTTATGAAAATGAAGGCATTGGTCACGCAGGAACTATTGATGGGTTTAACTCTACTTTATCTCATTTTGCAAGTGAAAAAATTTCCTTTGCAATAGTTTCTAATGGCACTAGTATAAATATAAACCTCATTTCAATTGCGGTATTAAGTGCTATTTATAACAAACCTTTCGACATCCCCTCATTTTCAACTTATAAAATAACTTCGGAAGATTTAGAAAAATATCTTGGCACCTATACTTCAAATCAAATACCTTTAAAAATAACTATTACCAAAGATGCTTATAATTTAATAGCTCAAGCTACAGGTCAATCACCTTTCCCACTTGAAGCAACTCAAAAGGATATATTTAAATTTGATCAAGCGGGTATAATTTTAGAATTTAACACCACACTCAAAACTATGATTTTAAAACAAGGAGGTGGTGAATTTAATTTCATGAAAGAATAAATCATATAACTTGTACAATTTTTAAAGAAATCAAATCACTTATTAAATCTGTTGGAAACAAAAATAGGAATCTTTTTTCTTCAATTAAAGCAAATCATGCAGCAAAAAAATTAACAAAATCAATGTGCACATAATATTTTTTAATTTAATCTTATTGTTCAGATTTAATTAAAATAAATTAAACATAGTTTTAAAATTAAAAACCCACAACACACTCAAACTAACAATTAGTTTCAAAATATTTTAAGATAAAAAAGTAAGTTTGTAAAAACATCATTACTAAACGTAATATTTATTCTTGTTATATACTCCATAAACTATTATTTATTATATTCGCGGAGCTTTTAAGTATTTACATTTTAACAATATTATCATGTCTAAACAACCTAAAATCATTTACACTATAACAGACGAAGCTCCTATGTTGGCAACGCACTCGTTATTACCTATCGTTGAAGCTTTTGCAGCTCCAGCTAATGTAAAAATTGAAACTAGAGATATATCTTTAGCAGGTAGAATTATTGCTCATTTTCCTGAAAATTTAAGAGAAGATCAAAAAATTGGAGATCACTTAGCTGAATTAGGAGAATTAGCTACAACACCAGAGGCTAATATTATTAAATTACCTAATATTTCTGCATCTGTTCCTCAATTAAAAGCAGCAATTAAGGAATTACAATCACAAGGATACAATATTCCTGATTTCCCAGAAAATCCTAGCAACGATAAGGAAAAAGAAATCAAGGCAAAATATGCTAAAGTTTTAGGTTCGGCTGTAAATCCTGTTTTACGCGAAGGTAACTCGGATAGAAGAGCACCTAAAGCGGTTAAAAATTATGTAAAAAAACATCCACACTCGATGGGTGCATGGACCAAAGATTCAAAATCTCATGTATCTAGCATGGAAACTGGCGATTTTTACGGAAGCGAAAAATCAGTTACAGTAAATAATGCAACTAAAGTAACCATCGAATTTTTAGATAATACAGGAAATAAATCTACGTTAAAACCTGCATTTGCTTTAAAAGCTGGTGAAGTTATCGATTCATCTGTTTTAAATCTTACTGCTTTAAAAAGTTTTATTGCTCAACAAATCGAAGACGCAAAAAAACAAGGAGTTTTATTTTCGTTACACATGAAAGCAACCATGATGAAGGTATCAGATCCTATTATTTTTGGTGCTGTAGTAGAGGTATTTTACAAAGATGTATTTACTAAATATGCCGATTTATTTAAACAATTGGGCGTAGATACGCGCAACGGTTTAGGAGATGTTTATGCTAAAATTAATGGACATGCTTTACAAGGAGAAGTTGAGGCAGCTATTGAGGCAGTTTACGCAACTGCTCCAGATATCGCAATGGTTAACTCGGATAAAGGAATTACAAACTTACACGTTCCTTCGGATGTAATTGTGGATGCATCTATGCCTGCAATGATTCGAAATAGCGGCAGAATGTGGAATAAAGATGGGAAATCACAAGATACTAAAGCTGTAATTCCTGATAGATGTTACGCTGGTGTTTACCAAGCAACAATTGATTTTTGTAAAGAAAACGGCGCTTTAGATCCTACTGTAATTGGAAGTGTTTCTAACGTAGGTTTAATGGCGCAAAAAGCAGAAGAATATGGCTCTCATGACAAAACTTTCCAAGCAACTGCAAGTGGCAAAGTACAGGTGATTGATGAAAACGGTGTAGTTTTAATGGAACAATCTGTTAATGCTGGTGATATTTTCAGAATGTGCCAAACAAAAGATGCGCCTATTAAGGACTGGGTTAAATTAGCTGTAAACAGAGCTAAAGCAACACAAACTCCTGCAATTTTTTGGTTAGATGAGCAACGTGCACACGATAGAGAATTAATTAAAAAAGTTAATGCATATTTACCAGAATTTGATACAACTGGTTTAGAAATTAAAATTTTAAACCCTGTAGATGCTACAATTTACTCTTTGGAAAGAAGTGTAAAAGGTTTAGATACCATCTCGGTTACAGGAAATGTGTTAAGAGATTATTTAACAGATTTATTCCCGATTTTAGAGTTAGGAACTTCTGCTAAAATGCTTTCTATAGTTCCTTTAATGAACGGCGGAGGTTTGTTCGAAACAGGTGCAGGAGGATCGGCTCCAAAACATGTTGAGCAATTTGTTGAAGAAGGTTATTTACGTTGGGATTCTTTAGGCGAATTTTTAGCTTTAGCAGTATCTTTTGAGCATTTAGCAAATACATTTAACAATGCTAAAGCTCAAGTTTTAGCTGATACTTTAGATGCTGCAACTGGTAAATTTTTAGATAACGATAAATCTCCGGCTCGTAAAGTTGGCGAAATTGACAACAGAGGTTCGCACTTTTATTTAGCATTGTACTGGGCGGAAGCTTTAGCTAATCAAAACAACGATTTAGAGTTAAAAGAAATTTTTTCTGACTTAGCGAAATATTTGAGCGAAAACGAAGCTAAAATTAGCCAGGAATTAATTGGTGCACAAGGTAAAGCGCAAGAAATTAAAGGTTATTATCACCCTGATACCGCTTTAACTTTTGCAGCAATGCGCCCAAGCAAAACATTTAACAACGCATTAGAAAGTTTATTAGTAACAAAATAATTATGGATATTTTAAGTTTAGATGGGCTAATTGCCTTGTTTACGCTTACTTTATTAGAGGTAGTTTTAGGTATAGATAACATTATATTTATATCCATTATAACCAACAAATTACCTAAAGAAAATCAAAAAAAAGCAAGGAATATTGGTTTATTACTTGCTTTAATTTTTAGAGTAGCTTTACTTTTAGGTATTACTTGGATTATGAGTTTAACAAATCCTATAA
>JBEEPA010000371.1:0-4110 GCA_041191385.1 Bacteroidota bacterium
CCAATAAGAAAAAATAGAAAAAATCCTAGAAATAAAGAACTTTACAAAAGAAGAAACAAGCCGAAAGTGCTTAAAAATCATAAAGATACGATTTGAAAATTCTTTAACTTAATGACATTGGTAGTGGTCCAGGTGGACAACACGTAAATAAAACCAATACTAAAGTTATTTTGCATTGGGATTTTGTAAAATCAGATGCTTTTATTGAAAAAAAGAAAAATATTTTATTACCTAAATTGTTGATAAAATATCCAAGTGGCAGATTGTTTTTAACAGTTGAAGAAACTAGATCTCAGTTACAAAATAAAGAACTTGCTGTAAATAAATTATTTCATTTACTAAATAAGTTGCTGTTTGTTAAATCTTTACGTAAAAAAGTTAAGATCAAAAAATCTGTTGTTGAAAATAGATTGGTTCAAAAAAAGAAATTATCATTTATAAAAATTTCACGAAAAAAACCTAGTTCAGATAACAATGAATAAGCAACTTAATTGTAATTTATTCGTTTTAGTAGTAAAGTTTTTTTAATTTAGCTTATGTTTAGTGAGTCATTCTTTTAATTTAATAAATTATATTAACGAATATGAAAAAAATGTTTCAAATTGTTTTTGTGTTAACATTATTAGTAATGTTAACAGGATGTCCAAGAAATCCAAAAGATGTAACGCCTCCTGCATTTGAATATCTTTCTCCTGTTGATGGTGTTGTATACAATGAAGACGCAATAAAAATGAATATTGCTGGTAGGGTAGTAGATTGGAACTCTAAAATTAAAGAAATGCGCTATGTTACCTATAGTTCTAATGTGGCGCTTTCTACAGGAATAACAACTTTGACTAAAGGTTTACCCGCTTGGGGAGTTGCTGGTTCGGTATCCCCTAATTCAACTTATATTGATATTAATTTCGATTTGTTTTTTGATGATAAAGATTATGCGTCGGGTTATTATACATTAGAATTGCATGCGGAAGATGAAGCGGGAAATTTTACAAGTTTAGAGAATGGAAGATCTCTTAAGAGGGAGTTATATTTAAAAAGGCCTTATATGCCATTGGTTGAGGTTACACCTTCTAATTTAGGGCAACCAAGAATTATAAAGGTAAAAAAAGACAGTGTAATGTATTTTGATGGTACTATTACCCAAAAAAGAGGGGCTAAAAACTTAGAAGTTACTTTGGTTAGAATAGAGTTGTTTAAAGAGGGTATAGGTGCTAAAGTTAGAGATTTTGTTTTTATTAATTCTGAATTTAATTCTATTTTTTCAGGATTGGATAAATTAAAAGAATCAACTAAACTAAATTTGCCTTCATTTACAAATAATAAGTTGACTTTTGCAGAGATTTTTGCCGAATTACCTAAAGAGTTATCTTACGTAGCAAATACTAATCATCAAAATTATACTTTAAGAGTGTCTGTAGAGGATGAAGGTAAAAATATTGCGATAGAAAATTATACTTTTCAAATAGAGTAATTGATAAATAAAATTTTTAAATGAGGCTATCCAAAAGGTAGCCTTTTTTTTTAAACAAAATATATAATTCGGTTTATGGATAATAAATTAGATTTTATACGTTGGGGAAATTTACTTCAACAAGAAATCCTTAATTTACAAAAAGAGGTTCCTGATATAAATGATTTTTTAGTTGCGGTAAATAAAGCTAAACAACAAAATACTTGGTTTACAAAACATAACATTGTTTTAGCTTTACAAAACTGTGTAAATATGCTCAGCGAATCGTCTGTAGCATCATGGTATAACAACTATAAATCCCTAACTCATAGGTTTAATCAAAATAAAAAAATAGCTTTAATTATGGCGGGAAATATTCCTGCGGTGGGTTTTCAGGATTTACTGTATGTATTACTTTCAGGTAATGTTGCACAAGTCAAATTAAGTAGCGAGGATAGTTTTTTAATTCCAGCACTATTAGAGAGCTTATATTCTATAAATAATAAGTGGAGAGACAGGGTGGATTTTGTTCCTAAAATAGCTGGTTTTGATGCTGTTATTGCTACAGGTTCAAATAACACTGCTAGATATTTCGAATATTACTTTGGAAAATATCCAAATGTTATTCGTAAATCTCGTACTTCTGTTGCTGTTATTTATGGCGACGAGAATGAGCAGGATTGGAAAAATTTGCAAAAAGATATTTTCACTTATTTTGGAATGGGTTGTAGAAGCGTAAATTTTTTATGTTTATTAAAAGGAGTAGAGATGGAGTGGGTGATTCAAAATTTAGAACCCCAAAATCAAACCGAATTACTTCAACACCATAAATATTTAAATAATTTGGATTACCATAAATCGGTTTTTTTAATTAACCGACAAAAATTTTTAGATGGTGGATCAGTATTGTTTCGCGAGTCATTTGATGTTTTTAGTCCTTTGTCGGTTGTGCATTTTGCTTTTTTTGATAATGTTGAACAATTGAATGAATTTATCGAATCCAACGAAGGTAATATTCAATGTGTAATTGATAAAAATCAAAAGATAAGTAAAATTCAACCAGGTGGAAGTCAGTTACCATCTCTAATGGATTATCCAGACAATGTTGATGTTGCTAATTTTATACTACAATTAAAATGATTAAATGCTATGTTTTTTTGTTAATGGGGATGTTTTTTTTGTTTTCATGTAAACCCAAAAAAAGCATAACACATGTTGATGAGGTAGAAAAAACAGAAAGTGCGCCTCCGGAAGAGTATTTTAAAATTAGAGAAGGATTTGTTTTAGCAACGATTGTAAATGATTTCGAAACAAAAGGTTGTCCATTTTTAATAAAAATTGAGGATGTGTATTATCAAGTTGTAGATTTGGATAGTACTTTAAATGTTAATAAATTAAAAATTTGGATAAAATACACACCTTCTAAAATTGTATTAAAGGACTGTAAAATAGGTGTTCCGATAATCTTAAATGAGTTTTATGTATCTGAAAAACAATAGTTTGAGTTTGTTTTTTTATTTTTAGCTTTTCGTTCTTAATGTTAACTTTAGATGTTTTTTTTATTAACAATCAAAAAAAAATCAAAAAAAAAATTGCTTTGATGATTTATTATGTATAATTTCGTGCCACGTTTGTTAATTGAAAATTAAAAAAATCATGAAAAAAGTATTTTTATCATTAGCTGTAGTAGCTATGTTAGCATCTTGTGGTGGTGCACAACAAGAAGAGCAAGTTGAAGAAACTGTAGAGCAAGTTGAAGAAACTGCTGAAGAAGTTGTAGAAGAAGTTCAAGAGGATTCTTCTCAAGCTACTGAAGCTCCAGCTGAAGAAGCTGCTCACTAATAGCTAGCTAAAAAATTAAAGCGAGTAACTCAGTTACTCGCTTTTTTTGTTTATATACCTATGATATCTAATTTATTTTTACGTTTTAAAGCTGATGTTTCTAGCTTTGAAATCCCTAAAAAATTTACCTTCCCTTTTTACTATAAACCACATCCTTTGTGTGTTTTAGCGGCAGAAGAACTACAAAATAATATAATATCAAAAACAGATTGGAATCATAATTTTTGGAAGTCTAATAAAGAAAATCAAATACCTATAGGTAAAATGTTTGGCGTTTTATTGGTAAAAAATGTTTTTGGGGAAATTGGTTATTTAGCGGCTTTTTCAGGTAAAATTGGGGATAAAAATATATTTCCACATTTTGTTCCACCTGTTTATGATATGTTGGATGAAAAATCTTTTTTTTTAGCCGAAAGAGACAATTTAATAAGGATAAGTGATGAGATTTCTTTTTGGGAGAATCATTCGGATTACATGGAAGCAAAATTAAATCATCAAAATAATATAAAAAATTCTCAAAACGATTTGTCTGAAGCTAAAGTTAAACTTAAGTTTGATAAAAAAATTAGGGACCAAAAACGTTTAGATATGCTAAATGTTTTAAGTGAAATAGAGTATGGTAATCTTTGTGAAGAATTAAAAAAAGAAAGTTTGGTTAAACAATATCGTTTTAAAGAGTTAATAGCTTTTTGGAAACAAAAAAATGAAGAAAGTTTTAATAAATTGAAGTTTTTTGAAGATAAAATTCAGGAATTAAAACTTAAGCGAAAAAATCAATCTATTGAAGTTCAAGAAAACTTGTTTAAACAATATAGTTT
>JBEEPA010000372.1:0-3138 GCA_041191385.1 Bacteroidota bacterium
CGCCCTGAATAATTGGGAGCTGAATATTTAATAATTGTGTTAACTGATTTTGCATATTTATTTTTTAAACTCCATCGTAATAATAGGATTCCAAAGCATATCGAATTTTTTTTAATCGGTACACCAACTCCCCCATATCTTCTGTAGTTTCGATAAAATTTTTGATGTTTTTTTTATTTTGACTCAATCGTAAAGGAAAAATAATGCTATGTAAAGTTTGTTTTCCCTTAGAAAAATTAAAATCGCTGTAGGGCGGTATTGTTGAATATATAAATGGTGGTAAAGCACGTATTGCATCCATTAATTTTTCATCTGCCAATGTACGGTCTTGTAGATGTTTTTTTAACTCGTTATAACAAGTTAACCATCTATCTAACTGTAAATAAATCAAATGATCTTTTGGCAAACCATTCCATTTTACCTCCCAACCTTTAATTTTATTCCACTCAATCAAAATATTTTGATGATATCTATCCAAGTAAGTTACCTGATTATCAATAAACTCAATATCTTTTTTAATATCCACAACGAGTAAATTTTTATTTATACCATTTATTTTATGCAAACTTAAGTATTACTAAATGCATAAAAAACTGCTTTTGAAATAAAGTTTTATATTTTTGTTGTTGAAAATTTTTTTGAATGAGCGAATACCGTATCGAATTACTTAACGACGATAATTTTAAAGATTTATTACCCATTTACAATAATGCTGTTGGAAATGATGTGGATGTGGATACTTTACGTAAAAAATTTAATACACAATACACTGGTTTTAAAAATGTTGGCTTTATTGCTTATAGTCCACTAAATGAACCTGCGGCTTTTTATGGTGTTTTACCTTGTTGGATGTTTTACAAAGGAAAACGAATTTTAGTGGCACAATCGGGGAATACAATGACCCACACAAAACACCGCCGAAAAAATTTATTTGTGATTTTGGCTGAGGCTACTTATGATTATTGCAGAAAAATTGGTATAGAAATGGTTTTTGGTTTTCCTAACGAGTTTTCGTACCCTGGTTTTGTTAAAAAATTAAATTGGACGCATCAGGAAAATATTCAGGCTTATATTACTAAAACATTGTGCATTCCACACATTCGAATTACGAATATTCTTAAAATTAATCCAGAAAAACACATCCAATGGGCAAATTTTGTGTTTGGCTTTTTACCCAAAGGAAACGCTCCATTTAAAAGCATTCAGCAAATGTTTTGCGAAAATAAAATGGATAGAAGTAAAGAATTTTTCGATTACAAAACCTATCACTCCAAACATTTGGTAAAAATTAACGGCAAAAATATTTGGTTTAAATGCAACAACATGTATGTTTTAGTGGGTGATATAGAGGAATGTACGGATGCCGAATTTTATGCAATTGTAAAAAAATTACATCGTTATTGTTTTTGGGCAGGAATTCCACATCTAAGATTTCATATTAGTCCGAATTCCCACCTCGAAAAATTGTTGCAAACCATTGCGATAAAGTACGACAAATCTTATCCTATTGGATATGTTAATTTAGGGAATATCGATATAGATATGAAAACCATCAAATTTACCTTAGCAGATTACGATACTTTTTAATTTTTTAGACTTATATTTAGAGATTAAAATTGATTCCACGGGATTTTACCAGTAATTATTTTCAAAAAATAAATAATCTCTCACAGAAATCTCAGACTAACACAGATATTATAGATTTATATTACGCTGATTACGTTACACTTAACAGATTTACACAGATTATTTTATTTTCAATAAAATTTAAAAATTTGATTTAAGGAATCTTGAAAAATTGGTTTCCAAAAAAACAAAGTTTTTTTAATTCTGTGAAATCTATCAAACGAAGTGGAATCTGTGAAAAAAAATATGAATAAACAACTCTGTGAATATCTGTGCGTTCTGTGAGAAATTGATTTTAGGTATTATAAATGGGTATAGGAAAATAAATTTATAATCAATTAAAACTAATCTTTTATTGATTTTAACTATATAGATTTTTGTTATAATTTTTAAAACAATATATAAATTCGTAATAAAAATATCAGTCATGGAAAATCATATCGAAAAAGAACAAGCGAAATCTGTAGGTAAAATTATAAGTGTAATTTTAGGATTTCTAGTATTAATAACATTTACAGTGGTTTTATTTTCATCACAAAGTAAATTTAAAATAACGGATAGTCCATCTTACCATCAGGCTCCAAAATATAAAACTTATTCTAGCGAACTTAGAATCCAAGCACAAGATTATTTTAAAAACATTCAACAATTTGATAATGGCAACATCGACGAAAATTTAGTTGCTTTAGGTAAGGAATTGTATTTTGATACACAATTATCCAAAGATGGTAATATCAGCTGTAACTCTTGCCATAACCTCAACACTTTTGGCGTAGATAATTTACCTACTTCGCCTGGTGATTTGGGGCAATTTGGCGGACGAAATTCGCCAGCATCTATTTATGCCGCAACACACAAAATGCAGTTTTGGGATGGTAGAGCCAACGATGTGGAAGAACAAGCTGGAATGCCAATTTTAAACCCAATTGAACACAACATTCCAAGTAAAGAATTTTTAGTGAACAGATTAAAAGCTTTACCTAATTATCCCGAAATGTTTAGAAAAGCATTTCCAACCGAAGAAAATGCTATTACTTATGCTAATTTAACTAAAGCTATTGGTGCTTTCGAGCGAAAATTAATGCCAGTTAGCAGATTTGATAATTGGATTTTAGGCGATGACAAAGCTTTAACAGCAAAAGAATTAGTGGGAATGCAAACTTTTATTGATAAAGGTTGTGTAAGTTGCCACAGCGGAATTAGTTTAGGGGGCGAATCGTTACAAAAATTTGGAGTATATGGAAATTACTGGGAATTAACTAAAAGCAAAAACATCGATAAAGGTTTATTTGATATCACTAAAAAACCAGATGATTTGTATGTTTTTAAAGTGCCTGGTTTAAGAAATATCGAAAAAACCTACCCGTATTTTCATGATGGAAGTGTAAAAGATTTAAAAGATGCTGTTAAAATTATGGGGAAACTACAGTTAAATAAAAATTTAAACGAAGATGAAATTGAAAACATAGTTGCCTTTTTATCCGCCCTAACAACAGATGTAGATGCAAAATA
>JBEEPA010000373.1:0-4747 GCA_041191385.1 Bacteroidota bacterium
CTGCTAATAAGATAGAGTTATTTGCTGAACAATCTGGAATTTTAAAAAATGAACAATTTAAGGAAGGTAAATTTTTTAAAAAAGGAGAGGTGATTTTGAGTTTAGATGGTGAAGAATTTCATCAAAATGTTAAAGCACAAAAAGGGGAATTAATCATGCGAGTTTCTCAGTTAATTCCGGATATAAAAATAGATTTTCCTGAAGAATTTAATACATGGGAAAACTTTTTAAACCAAATAGATTTACATAAAAAATTGCCTGCAATACCTTCTTTAAATAACCCTAAATTAAAAAGATTTGTAGCTGGAAAAGGTTTGTTGAATTTGTATTATAGCATTGAAGGTTTGGAAAAAAGATTGGATAAATTTACAATTGAAGCGCCTTTTGATGGGGTAGTAACCGAGGTAAATGTTCAAAAAGGAACTTTAGTTAGGCTGGGACAAAAACTAGGTGAATTTATAGCTGTAAATAGTTACGAATTAGAAAGTGAGGTATCCGTAAATGATTTAGATTATTTAAAAATTGGAACAGCTTTAAATTTTAAACAAAACAATGTTTTAAAACCTTGGAAAGGGGAAATTGTTCGAATTAATTCTAAAATTGATACCAAAACTCAGCGTGTTAAAGTTTATGCTCAAGTAACTGGAGAAGCTATAAAAGATGGAATGTATGTAAGTGCTTTTACCGAAGGGATTGTTTGGGAAGATGTTTTTGCAGTTAACCGACAATTGGTGCAAAACGGAAAAATTTATGTTGTGGACAACAAGCAGCTAAAACTTAAAAACATTCAGGTTTTATTCGAAAACGAATCACAAGCTATTGTAAAAGGATTAAACAACGGTGATTTGGTTTTGCAAAATAATTTAAAAGGATTGTACGAAGGGATGGTTGTTAAAACATTGGAGAATAAGTAAAATTGTAAAAAAATCACAATGAAAAAACTAATAGTTTACTTTATTAAATATCCAATTGCTGCCAATTTATTAATGGTTTTAATTTTAATTTTTGGTTATTTTGGATTAAACAGTTTAAGACGAACTTTTTTCCCAGAAAGAGAATCTAATATTATATCCATTCAGGCGGTTTATCCCGGAGCTTCACCAGAGGAAATAGAGGAAGGTGTTATTTTAAAAATTGAAGATAATTTAGAAAGTTTAGCTGGAATTGAGCGAATTACTTCGGTTTCTACCGAAAACTTAGGTACGGTTACAATTGAAGTGAGCAGCGATTATAAAACGGAAACTATATTACAGGATGTAAAAAATGAGGTAGATAGAATAAATTCTTTTCCTGATGGAATGGAACCTCCTGCGGTTTATATATTCGAGCCTCCACAATCAGCTATTAATTTTGCCTTAACTGGTAAAATGGATTTAAAAGAGCTTAAAAAAGTTGCTCGAAAAGTGGAATCGGATTTAAAAGCAATCGATGGAATTTCTAAAGTTACATTATCTGGATTTCCGAATGAAGAAATTGAAATTTCGGTATCTAAAAAACAACTTAAAAAATATGATATTTCTTTAGGAGAAGTTGCTTTGGCGATTCGTAAAAACAGCTTAGAACTTACTGGTGGTGAGATAGTTGGAGACAAGGAAAATTTTTTAATTCGCTCTTATAATAAAGGTCGTGAAGGTAAAGATTTTTTAGATATTCCTGTACGTACATCCGAAAATGGTTCTGTATTGTATTTAAAAGATATTGCACAAGTTAAAGACGATTGGGAACATTCTCCAATATTAAAAAAGTACAATGGCGAAACAGCAATTATTGTGGATGTGAATTACACTATCTATGAGGATATGTTGAAAATTGTGGAGAAAACGAAAAAATATGTAGAAGAATTTAATAAACAAAATAGCACTGTAGAGGCAGTAATTGTAAATGATCGTTCGAAAATTTTAAGAGAAAGAATAGATTTGTTAACTGATAATGGAATTGTAGGTTTTTTCTTGGTTTTGATATTTTTATCTATGTTTTTACATCCCAGAATCGCTTCTTGGGTGGCATTTAGTATTCCTATAAGTTTTGCGGGAATGTTTATTTTGGCTTCGTTTGCGAATATTTCGATTAATGTAATTTCTTTGTTTGGGATGATTATCGTTATTGGGATTTTGGTGGATGATGGTATTGTGATTTCCGAAAACATTTTTCAGCATTTCGAAATGGGTAAATCGCCTGCAAAAGCTGCAATTGATGGTACATTAGAGGTTTTGCCGGCTGTGTTTTCGGCGGTTTTAACTACAATTGTTGCGTTTTCGATATTTTATTTTTTAGATGGTATCATGGGCGACTTTTTTGTGGAAATGGGATTTGTAGTAATTGCAACATTATTATTTTCATTAGTTGAGGGAATTTTTATTCTACCTACGCATGTTGCGCATTCCAAAGCGCTAAATTTAAAAACGCAGCAAAATCCAAATATTATAATTAAAAAATTAAATGCATTTTTAGTTTGGACAAGAAGAAAATTTTATGAACCAATATTAAATAAAACTATTCAAACACCTTTAGTAACTATCGGAGTTTTTGTGGTTATATTATTTATATCCACCGCATTACTTAAATCTAACTTAGTTAAGTTTTCATTTTTTCCAGCTATTCAACGCGAATTTTTGCAGGTAAATTTGGATATGCAGCCGGGAACTAACGAAAAAGTTACTTCTTTTTGGATTGATTATGTGGAGGATAAAGTTAAAGGAATTAATGAGGGACTTAAACAAAAAGAAGGAAGTGATGTAATTGTTGGTTTCGAAAAATCTATGAATAAAGCAACGCACAAAGCCGATTTAAGATTGGTTTTAAGTCCGTCCGAAGAAAGAAGAATTACAACGGATGAAATTAGGAATGAAATTTTATCTCAAATTCATGATATTCCTGATAAAGAAAAGCTTTCGGTTAGTGGCGGTGGACCTTTTGGAAGAGCAGTTTCTTTTGCTTTTTTCTCCAGAAATGATGAAGATTTAGATGTGGTAAAAAACAAATTTTTATATGAATTAAAATCTCTAGGAACACTTACCAATATTGAATCGTCGGATGAAAAAGGTACTTTAGAATTACGCATAGTTTTAAACAACAACGCCAAAGCTTTAGGTTTAAGTTATGCAGATGTGATGGAACAAGTACGTTATGCTTTTTTTGGCTTTGAGGTACAGCGTGTACAACGCGGTTTAGATGAGGTAAAAGTTTGGGTAAGATACGACATGGAAAGTCGATCACAATTGGGTGATGTGGAAAATTTGCGTATTAAATTTAAAAATAACGAGTATTTATTAAAGGATATTGCTGATGTTGTGCAAGATAGGGGAGTGGTTTCTATCCGACATATTGATGGAAAGAAAACGATTTTAATTGAGGCAGATATTATCGACGAAAACAAAACTTCATCGGCGCAATTAACAGCCATGTTAAATGGAACAGTTATTCCTAATATTTTAAAAGATTTTCCGGATGTGAGTTACAGTCAGGAAGGACAAGCTAGAGAAGTTGGGAAAACTGCTGGAAGTATAAAAATTGTTGGTCCAATCATACTTATATTAATGTTTTCTATTATCATGCTAACCTTTAGGTCGTTTAGTCAAACCTTAGCCGTATTTATTATGTCGGTTTTTGGAATCGTAGGTATTTTATGGGGACATTTTATCCACGGACATAATTTATCTATTTTTTCAATTTTTGGAGTAATAGCATTAATTGGAGTGATGGTAAACGATTCTTTGGTTTTTATTAGTGCATTTAATGCAAATTTAAAATCAGGTATGTCTTATAGAGTTGCTATTTATCAAACAGGAATTTCGAGGTATCGTGCCATAATTTTAACCTCTGTAACCACTATTGCAGGTTTAGCGCCTTTAATTTTCGAAAAAAGTTTACAAGCTCAATTTTTAATACCAATGGCAATAACGATAGCTTACGGATTATTTTTTGCAACGCTATTAACTTTAATATTTTTACCAGCTTTATTGATGGTAATGAACTGGTTACGCAAGGTAGTATTATGGGTTAAAACAGGAAATTGGAAACAAAGTGAAGAAATTGAACCAGCGGTTAAGGAATTAGTGAATGAAAATATCGAATTTTAAAATACTTATTATGCAAAAATGGATTTTGTTTAAAGTGCTTTTTTTGTTGATTTGGCAAAGTAAAGCTCAAGAAACCAATATTTTAAATTTAAATTCGGTGATCGAAAAAGCTTTACAAAATAATCATGGAATTGTAATAGCGCAAAAACAAACCGAAATAGCAAAAAATAATGTAACAGCTGCAAATGCAGGAATGGTACCGCGTGTTGATATTGTTTCTGGTGGAGGTTTAGCCAGTAGAAATAGTAATTTAGAGTTTGCAGGAGGATTGCCACCTCTTAAAAATGTTCAAGCTATCTCAAACGATTTAAATGCAGGTTTGAGATTATCTTACACACTTTTTGATGGTTTTGCGATGTTTAGGAATTACGATAAACTTAAATTAAATGCATCTTCCGCCCAATTGCAAAATGATATTTTAATACAAAGTACCCTCATGCAAGTAATACAATTATATTATCAAACTTTATTGTTGCAAGAGCAGGTTAAAATTTTTAAAGAAACGGTTAAATTGTCTCGAGAAAGATTTAAGCGGGCGCAAATTCAAAACGAATATGGAGTAATAAATTCTTTGAATCTAATTAATGCTCAAATTGATTATTTTACAGATAGTACTAATTTTATTCGTAATTCCGAAAATTTAGATTTATATAAACGCCAATTAAATT
>JBEEPA010000374.1:0-5984 GCA_041191385.1 Bacteroidota bacterium
TTTGGTTGGTGCAACGGGAGCTGGTAAAACATCAATTATCAATGTGTTAACTCGTTTTTACGAAACCAAAAGTGGTTTGGTAACTATTGATGGGGTGGATATAAAAGAGTATGATTTAAACGAGTTGCGTCGTATTTGTGCAGTGGTTTTACAGGATGTTTTTTTGTTCAATGATAGTATTTTCAATAATGTAACTTTAGGTAGAGATACAATTACCAAAGAGGAAGTTGTAGCTGCTGCAAAAGCTATTGGTGTACACGATTTTATTTCGAATTTACCCGATGGCTATGATTATCAAGTTAAAGAACGAGGTGCTTTATTATCTAGCGGTCAGCGACAATTGTTGGCGTTTTTGCGTGCTTATTTATACAATCCGCAGGTTTTAATTTTGGATGAGGCTACCAGTTCTATTGATACACAATCCGAAATTTTAATTCAAAATGCGATTGAAACTTTAACCAAAGGCAGAACTTCCATTATTATTGCACACAGATTATCAACCATTCAAAAAGCCAACGAAATTTTGGTGTTGGATAAAGGTGAAATTGTGGAGCGTGGTTCGCACGAAAGTTTATTACAAAACAAAGGTTATTACCACAAATTACATAACTATCAAACTTTATAGCATTATGGACTATTTAAAATTTTTAGAGCAACTTAAAAACAACAATTCCAAGGAGTGGATGGACGAAAATAAAGTTTTGTTTCATCAAAACCGCGATGCTTTTTGGAAAGATGCTGAAGATATTTTGGGTTTTGTAAAAACTTTGGAACCAAGAATGGTAAATTTAGAATTAAAAAACTGTATTTTCCGTCAGAACCGCGACATCCGATTTTCGGCGAATAAAAATCCATACAAAATCAACTTTTCGGAGTATTATGCCATAGGAGGAAAAAAATCTATTTTGCCAGGATATTACATACACATAGAGCCCAATGCTAGTTTTTTAGCTGCCGGATTATGGATGCCAGAAAAAGAAGTGTTACGCAAAGTACGAGAAGAAATCGACTACTCCGGCGATGAATTTTTAAACATCTTAAACGAACCGGATTTTAAAAAATCTTTCTCCGAATTAATGGATGATCAACTAAAAACTGCACCCAAAAATTACCCTAAAGATCATATCTATGCCCAAGTTTTAAAATATAAAAGTTTTATCGTTCAATTCCCTTTAAAAGATTCCGAAATAAAAAACAAATCATACATCCAAACCACCAAACAAAAATTCCAACTAGCCCAAAACTTCGTTAATTACCTAACAAAAGCTATAGAGGTGGAGGTTTAATTTGGAATTAAACGTTTTAAGTTGTTTTTATTTCCATTAAAATAATTTCCATCAACAGCTCCTTCAATTCCTTTAATATTTAATTGTTCGGTAAATTGATGAAATTTCCACTGAATATTTAAAACCCTATTTTCACCTGAATAAGCTGCAATCCACAAAGGATAGTTGGAAAAATAATTTTCGATATAGGACAAATAAAATGTTCTGCCCGAGTAAATTATGGGTTTAATTCCCCAGTTTTTTTCGATTAATTGTAAAAAGTTTAGTAATCCTTTTCGTAAGTTTTCTTCTCCATTTTTGCCCATTTCTTCAATATCCAACACAGGAGGTAAATCACCTTTTTTATAGGAGTAAACCGATTTAAAATGATTAAATTGTTGAGTTGAATTTTCATTTGGTCGGTAGTAATGATACACGCCAACAAGATAGCCAGCTTCTTTGGCTTTTGCGTAATTTACAGAAAATTGTTTATCAGTTCCGTTTTTTCCCATTGAGCTTCGAATAAAAACAAATTGAATTGGAAATTTAGAGGCTTTAATTTGTTCCCAATCAATTGTTCCATTATAATGCGAAATATCAATTCCGAAAATATAATTTTTGTTTAAATTTTCTAAAGTTTCAATTGTTGTTTTTTGAAGATTTTTAATGTACGACAATATAAATTTGTAGCCTATATACCCCATTAAAACTAAACTTAAAAACACAAAAAGTCTTATTTTAACTTTGTGTTTTTTAAATATATACGAACCAATAAATATAAAAAATAATAGAATTGCAGCAACAATAAAAGCTTTGCTTTTATTGGGATAAAGGTGATACAAATCCCACGCGTAAATTTTTATTTTCTGCCAATTTATATTCGTCATTATTGTGGATCTACATCTATATTAAATCTAACTTGTTTGTAGCTATTATCGCTTTTTAATTTATTTATCCACTGATGAATATGCGATTTTATATCTGTAATTGAAGCTTTTTTACTAATTTTTATATAAGTTTTTTTATGATATAAATTATTGATTCGTGAGATTGCAGGATACTCGGGTCCTAAAACCAAAGCAAAATCCTTTAAACTGGCTCTTAATCCAGATGAAACACCTTCTGCGGCAGCATCCAAAACATTTTTGTTTAAGTGTTTAAAAGTGATACAAATTAAACGGTAAAATGGAGGATAGTAAAAATTTCTACGGTTTAAAATTTCTGAATTGTACAAAGATAAATAATCGTATTCCATCACATTTTTTATAACACTATGATGTGGTTGAAAGGATTGAATAATTACTTTTCCTCGTTTATCTCTTCTGCCGGCTCTTCCAGCAACTTGAAGCATCAATTGAAAAGCTCTTTCGAAAGATCTAAAATCAGGAAAGCTAAGCATTTGATCGGCATTTAAAATACCTACAACCGAAACTTTATTAAAATCCAAACCTTTGGTTATCATTTGTGTGCCTACTAATACATCAATTTTAGCATCTTCAAAATCGCTAATAATTTCTTGGTAAGCATATTTTTTTTTGGTAGTATCTAAATCTAATCGTGCAATTTTTGCATTAGGGAAAAATTTAGCAAATTCTTCCTCAATTTGTTCGGTTCCACTACCTTTAAAACCTGTTTCCACACTGCCACAAGCTTTACAAGTTACTGATAATTCTTCCATGTGACCGCAGTAATGACAACGCAAAAGATTAGAGTGTTTATGATACGTTAAACTTACATCGCAACGAATACATTTTTCAACATGCCCACACACATCACATTCCAAAATTGGTGCGTACCCACGACGATTTTGAAACAAAATTACCTGTTCCTTATTTTCTAGCGCTTTTTCAATTTCTTTGTATAATAAATCGCTAAACAAACCATGCATGGTTTTTTGTTTTTTTTCTTTGCTTAAATCTGCGCAAAAAATCTCTGGCATCGAAATTCCGCCATATCGTTTGTTTAATTCAACCAAAGCATATTTCCCCATTTTTGCATTATAGTAGGAATCAATTGATGGTGTTGCAGAACCTAAAATTATGGGTATTTTTTGAGTGAAGGATAAATAAATTGCAGTATCCCGAGCATGGTATCTAGGAGCAGGATCAAATTGTTTATAGGTATTTTCGTGTTCTTCGTCAACAATTATCAATCCTAAATTTTGAAAAGGTAAAAACAAAGCCGAACGAGCGCCAATTATTATTTTAAACTTTCCATTTGGTAACAATAAATCGTTCCAAATTTCAACTCTTTCATGTATGTTAAATTTAGAGTGGTACACGCCAACTTCGTTACCAAAAACTTTTTGTAAACGATTGATTAACTGAGAAGTTAATGCGATTTCGGGCAACAAATACAAAACTTGTTTATTTTGTTGTAAAGCATTTTGAATTAAATGAAAATAAATTTCTGTTTTCCCACTTCCTGTAACACCATGTAATAAAACAGGTTTTTGTTCCTCAAATCCCAATTTGATTTGAATTAAAGCAGTATTTTGAATTTCACTTAAAACAGGTATTTCCTGTATATTTCCTTGATAGTTTTTTATTCTGTCGGTGGTAACTGCCTCAAAAATTAAAATTTCTTTTTTAATTAATTGATTAACTATAGAGGAATCTATTTGGTAATCTTTACAAAAATTTGATTTTTTTATTTTAAAATCATTGTAGTTAAATGATGGTAAGCTAACAAGTCGTAATAAAGCATCCTCTTGTTTAACCGATTTTTTAATTAACTGAAAAGCATTTTGTAAACTTTCTGGATTAGGAAATTTTTGATAATTTAAAGAAATATAATCTTCAATTTTAGCTTTAAATTTTTGTTGAACTTCCTCTTCGATCCAAATCACACCTTTTTCTAATAGGGTTTTGATAATAGGTTGAACAGATTTAATGCCTAAAATTTGCGAAATTTCTTGAATTGATAAAAGTGGCTGAATTTGTAAAGCCTCCACAACTAAAAATTCTCTATCGTTTAATTCATCAAAATTTACAATATTATCGCTTAATAAAATTTTGGTTTCGCTAACTAATTTAAAACCAGATGGAAGTGCCATTTGCATCACATCACCTATATTAGCCATGTAGTAATCTGCAATCCAATCCCAAAGTTTTAATTGATTTTGTAATACAATAGGATGATTATCTAAAACATGCTCAATTCCCTTTGCTTGATATTCCTTAGGTGGAAGATGATGAATTTTTTTAACTATTCCGGTGTATAATTTGTTTTTACCAAAAGGTACTATAACTCTGCATCCAATAAATATTGATTCCTCTAATTCTTCAGGAATAAAATAGGTGAATAAATTGGGTAAAGAAACAGGAATTATAATGTCGGCAAAATTCATTTAATACATTTTTTATTACTTACCCAAATAATAAGAATAAAGGAATTTATTGATCGAAATAATGTTCGATTAACAAATGAATATCGTAAGATTTTAACGGAGTTTTTCCTTTAAAGTACAATAAAATATAGTTATTTAGTTCTTCTTTACTAATTTTTCCATCTTTGTTTATATCCACCAATTTAGTAATTTCTTCAATGCTTAATTGACTTGAATTAGCTTGAGGAATTTTTTCATATAAACCACTGTTTAAAGCCAAAAACAATAAATCGCTTTCGTCAATTTTACACATAGAAGGATAATATTTACAAACTTCCTCTCGATTAATTCCAACGGTATCTTTAGGAATTATTTTAGCAATTTCCTCGCGTGTTAAACCTACACCTTTTTCGTTTACATACATACTATCAGGTGTATCAGCTTGTTCGTCCATATAATCAGGAATTCCATCTTTATCTGTATCAACCGGACAACCTTCCTTGTCTACCTTAACTCCACTTTTTGTGTCCATACATTTATCATCTACATCAGCAACACCATCTGCATCGCTATCTGTAATTAAAAGAGATTCGAAATTTAATTCTTTTGCTAGTTTTTTAGCTTGTTTTCTTTCATCAATTTTGTTTTTTATACCTTTAATGTTAAATTCTAAACCAAAATTTAGGACAAAAAAAGCATCATTATTTAATTTAAACTCTAAACCATCAATAAAATCCGAGTTGGTATGATTATAATTAAACTCAATAAAGTAATTACAAAATTTATTCACATAAAATTCGAAACCTAAGCCAGCTTTGTATGCCAAAAAATTCGTATTAAAACCGTTTAAATCGGCTAAGTTACTTTCATATGTAAAATCTCTTTTCATCTGCCTAGCAGAATTTATATTTTCTGGTAATTGTGGTTGATTTCGAATTAATCCATCGGACCAATAATAATATTCTGTTCCATATTCATTTTTTAAATCCGATAAAACTTTAGTTTGGTAGTAAGTTGCACCTAAATTAAAATATGGAACTATTTTAGAAGTAGATTTTACCATCCATCCACTACCTAAAATTTTAGCATTTAATCCTGCACCAAATAAAGTTGTAGAAAAATTATGTTGGATTGATTTATTGTGTTCGTGTCCAGAAATTTTACCATATGAACCTTCTAAATTAATTTGGAAATTAGGTATTATTTTGTAACCTAAATATAAATCGCTAGATAAATGATTACTTAAAGGATTATCCGAAAACGAAGATATATCCCCTAAATAGTAATAGTTGCCTAAAGTTGATCCCCATACAAATTTCCCGTTTTTGCGAATGATTAATGAATCTTGAGCAACTGTGAAAAAAGTGCAAAATATTATAAGGATTGATAAA
>JBEEPA010000375.1:0-3354 GCA_041191385.1 Bacteroidota bacterium
TCATTTATTACTCTTTTTTCTGTTTCATTATATTTCATTTCAACAAAACCACTTAGTGGAAAATCTTTTCTAAGTGGATGTCCTTCAAAACCATAATCTGTTAAAATTCGTTTTAAATTGGAATGATTTTTAAAAAAAACACCATACATATCTCAAATTTCACACTCATATCAACCTGCTGTAAAATATAATTGGTCACAAGAATTTATTCCAAGTAATTCATGAGTAAAAGTTTTAATTCTAAAACGAACATTGTAACGAATGCTTAATAAATCATAAACTAATTTAAATCTATACTTATTGCTAGGATAATCTACACCACTAATACATGTTAAAATATCAAATTGATATGAAATATGGTATTTAAAAAATAATAAAATATCATGTAATAATTTTGGCTTTACGACAATTATTAAATCTCGACCATAAAATTGAATTTTTTCTAATGGACATAATTCAAATAAATTTTTAATGTTTTTTACGCTTAATTGTGAATTCATTTATTAAATTTTTAGAAACTTGATCGCGATATTTAAGATAAAAAAAATTAGAATGCTTAGTAATAAGTGGTACAGATTTTGATGAATTTATAAATAAATTTTTTTTAAAAAATTTATATTTTTTAAAAGCTTTAAAATAAACTGAAGAACTAAAAGAAATACAACCATTTGGAAAAACTTGTAATGTTTTAAAAGATTTTAAATTAAAAGACATTTTATCAATTTATCGATCAACCTCTCCAAATACAATATCTTGAGTACCTATAATAGTAACAACATCAGCAATTAGATGTCCTCTTGACATAAAATCAAGAGCTTGTAAATGATTAAATCCGGGAGCTTTAATTTTACATCTGTAAGGTCTATTTGTATTATCAGAAATCAAATAAACTCCAAATTCTCCTTTAGGAGCTTCAGTACCTATATAAGTTTCGTTAGCAGGAACAGTTACTCCTTGGGTATACATTTTAAAATGATGAATTAATGCTTCCATAGATTGTTTCATTTCAATTCTAGTTGGTGGAGAAATTTTGAAATCATTTGTTTTAACAAAACCTTTAGGCATTCAATTTAAACATTGTTCAATTATTTTTAAAGATTGTTTCATTTCAAAAATTCGAATTAAATAACGATCATAACAGTCACCATTAGTACCTATAGGTATATCAAAGTTGAGCTTATTATAAATTTCATAAGGCTGACTTTTTCGTAAATCTCAATAAATACCTGAACCACGGAGCATAACTCCGCTAAAACCTCATTGACACGCATCTGTAGCGCTTACAATACCAATATCAACTAATCGCTGTTTTCAAATTCGGTTTTCAGTCAACATATCTTCCATTTCGGTTAGTCGTAACGTAAACTGTTCAATAAACATATAAATATCATTTAGTAAACCTTTTGGAATATCAACTTGCACTCCTCCGGGTCTAAAATAAGCTGCATGCATTCGAGCACCAGATACTCGCTCATAAAACTCCATTAGTTTTTCTCTTTCCTCAAATGCTCACAAAAATGGAGTCATTGCACCTACATCCATAGCATGACAACCAACAGCTAATAAATGATTTAAAATTCGAGTAATTTCAAGAAAAAGCACTCTAATAAATTGTGCACGTTCTGGAATTTTACAATTAAAAAGTTTTTCAATTGCTAAACAATAACTATGCTCTTGCGCCATCATAGAAACATAATCTAAACGATCAAAGTAAGGTAAAGCCTGAACATAGGTTTTATACTCAATTAATTTTTCCGTACCTCTATGTAATAAACCTATATGAGGATCAGCTCGATTAACTACTTCACCATTAAGTTCTAAAACTAATCTTAACACACCATGAGCCGCAGGATGCTGAGGCCCAAAATTAATTGTAAAATTTTTTATTTTTTTTAATAAATTCTTTTTTTTTACTGTCATTATTAATATATAACTTTTTAACAAAACGATTTTAATTATCAACAATTTTTTTGCTTTAAATTTTTTCCAATGTTAATTTTTCAAAAAAAGCATTTGAATTAAAATTTTATAAAGTAATTTTTCGTTATATTCAAAATTATTGTTTTTTACAAAGATAATTTACTAACTTAGTCTCAATTATTCCTATAAGAGGAATTAAAATTATAAAAAATAGAAAATAAAAAACCGTTGCAAGTTGACCTACTAAAACATAAACATCTTTAACAGGTTTTTGACCTATTCAACCTAATAATAAAAAATCAGCTACAATTAATCAATAAAAAATTTTAAAAATAGGTCTGAAAGTTGTACTACGAATTTCAGATGTATTAGTAAATGGTATGAAAAATAAAATAACAAGAGCACCACCCATAGCTGCAACTCCACCAAGCTTATCTGGAATAGACCGTAAAATTGCGTAAAAAGGTAAAAAATACCATTCCGGAACAATGTGCGCCGGTGTTTGCATTGGATCTGCAGGTATATAATTATCTGGATGACCCAATACATTTGGAAAATAAAAAATAAAAACTCCAAAAAAAACTAAAAAACAAAAAAATGCAAAAAGATCTTTAACTACATAATACGGATAAAATGCTATTTTGTCAACTTTACTGTCTATTCCTAACGGGTTATTTGAACCATCTTTATGCAGAAGTGCTAAATGCACTAAGCTTAGAGCCGCAATTATAAATGGTAAAAAAAAATGTAAACTAAAAAATCTATTTAATGTTGCATTATTTACAGTAAAACCTCCTCATAATCAATCAACAATAGATTGTCCAACAATTGGTACTGCAGTAACTAAACTTGTAATAACAGTTGCACCTCAAAAACTCATTTGGCCTCAAGGTAAAACATAACCCATAAACGCGGTGCCCATCATTAAAATAAAAATAAGAACACCTGAACATCAAAGTAATTGTCTTGGTTGCATATACGAACCAAAATAAAGTCCACGAAAAATATGAGAATAAACAACAATAAAAAACATAGAAGCTCCATTTGCATGAATATAACGAATTAATCACCCATTATTAACATCTCGCATGATATGTTCAACACTGCTAAAAGCTAAATCAATGTGTGGTGTATAATGCATAGCTAAAAAAATTCCAGATAAAATTTGAATAACTAGACAAATTCCTGCGGAAGATCCGAAACTTCAAGCATAAGTTAAATTTAATGGACTTGGATAATGTATTAAATGACTATCTAAAAGAGCCAACAAATAATTTTTACTTAATCGCATGTTTTTTATAACAAAAGAAGCTAAAAAATTTGAATTGCTATATTTTGACGAATTTGAATTGATAAATTTACCAGAAATACGAGATGTAAGGTCATAGTCCAAAAGCACAAAATTAGAATAGAATTAAACTATTATCATGTGTT
>JBEEPA010000376.1:0-4296 GCA_041191385.1 Bacteroidota bacterium
AAAACTTATGCGTTTAAAACTTACAAAACGTATATTATCAATTTTTTTTCATAAATTATCAAGTGGATTTTTAAAATTTTGAAATAAAAATTCTTAACTTAGTTTGCCCTTAACTAAACTATATGTTCAACAAATATTTTATATTCGTTGTACTTTCATTTATTACCTTAAAATACTGTTTTGCACAACAAAACATTGGTGGAGTAATAAATGATTACAGCAGAGTAACCAATATTACTTTTCCAAATTGTGATATCTGTGATCAATCAGATGCTTGCTTAAATGCAATTCAAGTTTTAAACCCACAATTTTTTTCGGCAGGAGATAGGGTTTTAATTATTCAAATGGCAGGAGCCAATATTATTACAACCAATACAGCAAATGCCGGACAAGTTACAGCTATCAATAATGCTGGTAATTACGAATTTTTTACAGTTAAAGAAGTTGTTGGAAATACCGTTTATCCCAACAGAAAATTAGGCAGAACATACGATGCTCCAGGATTGGTACAGTTGGTAAGAATACCAACTTATACTGGAAATGTAAATGTTACATCGCAATTAACTGCATTACCATGGAATCCCAATTTATCTATTGGAGGAGTTTTGGCACTTTTTGTTGAAGGAGATTTAATTTTAAATGCAGATTTAAATGTACAAGGCATGGGTTACATTGGAACTATTGTAAATGTAAATGGCTCGCCAGATAATTGCGGGATTAATCCTAATACACAATTTGTAAAACCCGCAAACGATGTTGATGTAAGTCCGAAGGGAAATGGAATAGTATTAGATAACCCTTTGTTTAACGGAGGAAGAGCTCCAAAAGCAAATGGCGGTGGTGGTGGAGTAAGCGGAGATTCTGGTGGAGGCGGTGGTTCCAATTATGGGGCAGGCGGTAGAGGTGGTGATAGGTGGTGTGACATGACCAACCGAGCAGGTGGTTTGGGCGGAATATCTTTATTGCCATTTTTACAACAAAATAAAGTTTTTTTAGGAGGTGCAGGAGGCTCGGGTTTTGTAACCAGCGGTGCAGTTGCCGAGGCAGCAGATGGAGGAGGTATCATTGTGGTAAAAGCAAATTCTATAGTAGGCAATGGATTTACTATTAATGCCAGAGGAACTTCACCTTTACAGATAGGCGGAGGTATAGATGGTGGCGGTGGCGGTGGTGCTGGTGGAACAATAGCTTTAGCAGTAGATGCAATAGTTGGTAATTTAAATGTAGACGTATCTGGTGGTAACGGACAAAGTTTAGGTACACCTGTTTTACACGGACCAGGTGGAGGCGGTGGCGGTGGAGCATTATTGCATACCTTAGAAAGTTTTCCAACAACAGTAAATGTTCGATTTAATGGCGGTAATCCTGGATTTCACTCGGGAAATAACTCAACAAATTCTAACAATGCTTTACCGGGAGAACCTGGTGGAATTGTTTATTCACCAAACGTAATTCGGGAATTTAATATTGGAACTATCGATGTTAAAAATACAATTTGTACAGCTTGTAATGGTGAAATTTTATTTAAAGATTTTAATTCTACAGGAAATTTACGTTATTCGATTAACGGTGGACAAACTTTTCAGGATAGTCCGTTGTTTAAAAATTTATGCGAAGATACATTTGTTGTAAATGTATTGGACGAATTGGGTTGTGTTTATGATACAATTATTACTAATCAAACGGATACCTTGGCTTTATTGTTAGATATTGGAAAAGATACAACCTTATGCAAAGGAACTTATGTTGTTGTGGGATATCAAGGTGATGAAATTGCAAAGTATTATTGGAACACAGGTGCTTTAACTCCATACATTACAGTTCATCACTCTGGTAAATATACTTTAAATGTATTAGATACTTTAGGTTGTCCGGGGTTGGATTCTTTGCAACTTTTATTTTTACCATTTGCAGAATTAAAATTACCTAACGATACTGTTTTGTGCGTTGGAGATAGTTTATGGATAGCAGCACAATCACAAAATTTTACGGTTTTATGGAATACAGGCGCACAAACAGATAGTATATTGGTTAAAGAAAAGGGTTGGTATAAAGTAATAGTAAGCAATGTTATTGGTTGTTCTGTAAGCGATTCTGTTTTTGTAAGATTTTCGGAGCCAACAGTTCAACTTCCCAACGATACTTCCATATGTATCAATACTTTTCCATTAAATATTGTAGCAAGAGCAACCAATTTTCAATCGTTTTTATGGCAAAACAATTCTACAGCTAATAACTTTAGTATTCCTAATGCAGGAAAATATTTTATTGAGGCGATTGATGAATGGGGATGTAAAGCAAAAGATTCTATCACAGTAGGTTTTTATTCTCTACCAACACCAGTTTTAAGAGCAGATACTACAATTTGTTTTGGCGAAAAAGTAAGATTAAACTTACCAAATATTTACACCAATTATGCTTGGAATCCAACTGGATTTTCGGGGAATAGCATTGAGGTAAATTTAGCGGGACAATATAGTGTAGAAGTTACAGATAACAATGGATGTAAAGGATGCGATACTTTTAATTTAACTGTAAATCCATTGCCAAAGCCAAATTTAGGTAAAGATACTTCAGTATGTTTTGGCGAAAATATTACATTAAAACCAACACAAGCTTTTAGCCAGTACAAATGGTTGCCCAACAACGAAATTACAAATCAAATTACTGTATCAATCGCCAATACTTATATACTTACTGTAACCAATAATTTTAACTGTATTGGAAAAGATACGATTATTGTTGGTATAGATACATTGCCTGTAATTTCCTTGGGTCCAGATAAAACAATTTGCGCAAATGATAGCGTTAGTATTGGTGTAAATAATTTGTATGTTACCTATAATTGGTTACCAAATATAGGAAATAAATCTACTATTGTGGTTAAAAATTCTGGTAACTATCAATTACAAGTTATTGATGCCAATGGATGTAAAGGAAGGGCTAGTGTAAATGTGTTTGTGCAAAATCTTCCTCAACCCAATTTAGGTGTAGAAATTACAATTTGTAAAGGCGATAGTGTTTTGTTAAATCCGGGTGATTTTGATAAGTATTTTTGGTTGCAAAACAATGTAAATACAAAAACTGTTTGGGTAAAAAATGCGCAAAAATATATAGTAGAAGTAGCTGATAATAACAATTGTAAAGCTAAGGATACGATAGAAATTAAACACCAAATTTTACAATTAGATCTTGCGCCTATTTTTTATACTTGCGCCAACGAGCGCGTAACTATTTCGCCAACAACTATAGATCCTTTAATCACCAATTTACAATGGAATACCAATCAAACTGGAAGCTCTATTACAACTGGTTTTTCTGGAAAATATTGGATAAATGGCACCAGTGCTTTAGGGTGTAGTGTTGGTGATACTACCGAATTGATTAGTGTGCCGTATCCTCAAAATTTTATTAGTGGAGATTCCATAGCTTGTGAAGGTGATTTGGTTCAATTGAGCTTAGTTACCGATGCACAAAATTTTGTATGGAAGGATGGTGTTTCATCCAGAAATTACTCGGTAAACCAAACCGGATGGTATGGCATAACCGCGCAAAACACCTTGGGGAGTAAAACTTGTGTAACTAAAGATAGTGTTAAAGTTACTTTTTACGATTATCCAAATTTAATTAACACCCCTAAACAAATATTTTGTTTTAATTATGGCGATGCTTTTAATGTACAAACCAATATACAAGCAAATTGGTTTGTATGGGATAATAATTTACCAAGCAATAGTGCTATTAAGGAGGTAAAACAAAGTGGTTTGTATAATGTAATAGCCTACAATCACCCTTTTTGCACTATTACACAAGATATTGAAGTAGAAGAATTATGTCCGATGCGCTTATTTGTACCCAATGCTTTTACGCCTAACGATGACAATTTAAACGAAACTTTTAAACCAGTTGCTGTAAATTTTATCGATTACGAAATATTCATATTTAACCGCTGGGGCGAATTAATTTACCAATCGCAAGATATAGAAAGTCCGTGGAATGGAACTTATTTAGGTAATCCAGTTCAACAAGATGTGTACGTTTGGTTAATCATAATTTCTGGTTTAAACAACGATTTACAAAAGCAGAATCAGCAACATACAGGAACCGTTACTTTATATAGATAGTTGAAATACGCTGTTTTTAACAGATAACCATTTTTAATCGATTTTCATTTAATAACAATTAAAAATTAAAATAATACTTATAACCTTAATTTAGTTTGTTCGTCCATGAATCTTTAGATAACCATATTAGAAAATCTACAGTTGTTTTAAATTTTCACTATGATTTTATACG
>JBEEPA010000377.1:0-4662 GCA_041191385.1 Bacteroidota bacterium
CGAGAGCAATATTACATTTTTACACGCGCCCTTATTTCATCCAGCCATGAAACACGTTGCGCCTATTCGTAAAAATTTAGGCATCAAAACCTTTTTTAATTTGTTAGGTCCTTTATCCAACCCTGCACAACCTACTTACCAATTTACAGGTGTGTATCACCCAGATATTTTGCCTTTGTACAACTATGTTTTAAGTAAAAACACTAAAAATCATAACATTGTACACGCGGTGGATGTGTTTGATGAGGTTTCGTTAACTTGTCCGTTTTACCTCGTGGGTAAAATGCACAACGAGTTAATTCAACCGCAGGATTTAAATTTACCTCAAATTGCGCTTTCCAAAATTTCGGGCGGAAACGATTTACAAACTTCTGGCGAAATTTTAGTAAAAATTTTACAAGGAAAAGGTACTAAGGAGCAAAACAATGTGGTGGCTGTAAATGCAGGAATTGCCATACATACCGCTACCAATTTATCTTTAAATCAAAGTATTACAGAGGCTTTAGAGATTATACAAAGTGGTAAAGCTTATCAAAATTTACAAAATTTAATTCGCTGTAATCAGCAACAATAATATGATTGATATTTTAAATAAAATAATCGCTACAAAAAAAGAGGAAGTTGCTTTTAATCAAAAAGTTAAACCTTTAAGTAGTTTGCAAAATTCGGTGCATTTTAATCGTACTTGTTATAATTTCGAGGAATTTATCATCCAAAAATCGGGGGTAATTGCCGAGTTTAAACGTAAATCGCCCTCTAAAGGAACTATTAATGCCAATGTAAAGGTAAATGAGGTGGTAAGTGCGTACCAAAATGCGGGTGCATCTGCAATTTCGGTTTTAACGGATACCAATTATTTTGGCGGAACTTTAAACGATTTGTTAATTGCGCGCGAAAATTTACAAATCCCGCTTTTGCGTAAGGATTTTATGATTGATACTTACCAAATTACTGAGGCTAAAGCTTATGGTGCAGATATTATTTTGTTAATTGCGGCTTGTTTATCGGTGCAACAAACGCAGGATTTAGCTGCTTTTGCAAAATCTATTGGTTTAAATGTTTTTTTAGAAATCCATACCGAGGAGGAATTACAGCATTTTAACTCTAATATAGATGTGGTGGGAATTAATAACCGAAATTTAAAAACTTTTAAGGTGGATATCGAAAACAGTATTCGTTTGTGCCAAATGTTGCCTAACGAAAAAATTAAAGTTGCGGAAAGCGGAATTCATAATCCCGAATTGGTAAAACAATTAAAAACACAGGGTTTTAAAGGATTTTTGATTGGCGAAAATTTTATGAAAACCGAAAATCCTGGCGAAAGTTGTACTAATTTTATACAATCCATCTAATGCATATTAAGGTTTGTGGATTAAAATATCCTGAAAATATAAGCGACATTTTAGAGTGTAATGTGGATTATTTAGGTATGATTTTTCATCCCGAATCTGCTCGTTTTGTTACTAATGCTTCCAATTACAAAAACATTCCCAACATTAAAAAAGTGGGGGTTTTTGTGAATAAAAGTTTCGAGGAAATTATAAACTATCACAAAGATTATCAATTTAATACGGTACAATTACACGGCAACGAAAACAACGATTTAATACTTCAATTAAAAAGTAAAGGTTTACAAGTTTGGAAAGCTTTTGGGGTACATCCTAACTTTAATTTTGATATTTTAAATAATTTTGCGGATGCCGACGCTTTTCTTTTTGATACTTTTACACAATTACATGGTGGTTCGGGTAAAAAGTTCGATTGGCAAATTTTAAACGGTAAAGTTTTTTCTAAACCTTTTTGGTTAAGTGGCGGAATTAGTTTGGATGATGCCGAAAATTTAAAGGATTTTAAACATCCTAATTGTATAGGTTTGGATATCAATAGTAAATTTGAGTTGGAGCCTGGATTAAAAAAAGTATCGGAAATTAAAGAATTTAAACAAATTATTGATCAATATTTTAATAGCTAAATTATGGCAAAGTATAACGTAGATGCAAATGGTTTTTATGGTGAATTTGGTGGTGCTTATATCCCCGAAATGCTGTACCCTAATGTGGAGGAATTACAAAAACGATATTTAGAAATTATTTACGAGGAGGAATTTCAAAAGGAGTTTCAGGATTTATTAAAAAATTATGTTGGCCGTCCTACGCCTTTGTATTTGGCTAAAAGGTTAAGTGCTAAATATGGCGGAAAAATCTATTTAAAAAGGGAGGATTTATGCCATACTGGGGCGCATAAAATTAACAATACTATTGGTCAGGTTTTACTAGCAAAACGCTTAAATAAAACGCGAATTATTGCCGAAACAGGTGCCGGACAACATGGTGTGGCTACTGCAACGGTTTGTGCTTTAATGGGCTTGGAGTGTATTGTGTATATGGGTGCGGTGGATATCGAGCGACAAGCGCCTAATGTACAGCGTATGAAAATGTTGGGGGCTAAGGTGGTTGCTGCGGAATCGGGCAGTAAAACGTTAAAAGATGCTACCAACGAGGCGATTCGCGATTGGATTAACCATCCCGAAAATACGCATTATATTATTGGTTCGGTTGTAGGTCCGCATCCATACCCCGATATGGTGGCACGTTTACAAAGTGTTATTAGCGAGGAAATTAAGGCGCAATTGTTGGAAAAAGAAGGACGTGATTATCCGGATAAGGTTATTGCTTGTGTGGGTGGCGGTAGTAATGCTGCTGGTGCGTTTTACCATTTTTTGGAGGACGAACGTGTGGAATTAATTGCGGCGGAAGCGGCTGGTTTGGGCGAAAAAACGGATAAAACGGCGGCTACAACTTTTAAAGGTAAACCGGGTATTTTACATGCTAGTAAAAGTTTGGTGATGCAAACGGAGGACGGACAAGTTATCGAGCCTCATTCCATTTCGGCTGGATTGGATTATCCCGGCATCGGACCCATGCATGCTAATTTATTTAAAACTGGTCGCGGACATTTCCATTATATTACAGATGAAGATGCACTAAGATTTACCCTAGAAGTTTCCCGACTAGAAGGCATCATCCCCGCCCTAGAAACCGCCCATGCCTTTGCAGTTCTAGAAAAAATAGAAATCAAACCCGATGATATAATAGTAGTAAATTTATCAGGTAGAGGAGACAAAGATTTAGGTACTTTGATGAAGTATATTAAATTGTAAATTGGGTATATTTAAAATTGAAAAACAAAATTCCGAAAATGTTAAGGTCATAAAAATAGTAAAAAATTTGACTGAAATTAATGAGAAAAAAATACACAACAGAAGTTATCAAAAGTGAAGCTTTAAAGTTTTCAACTCGATCGGAATTTAGAAAAAAAAGTTCTGGCGCTTATGACGCTGCCTTGAGAAATGGTGTTTTAAATGAAGTTTGTATGCATATGGACAGAATTCAAAGAACTCCCTTCTCTGCTAAAGAAATTGAGGTTGAGGCTAACAAATATAAATCACGATCAGAATTTTATAAAAAAAGTAATAGTGCATATCATGCAGCTTCAAGACTAGGAATTTTAGACCAAGTTTGTTCTCATATGGAAAAACTTACGCGAGACAAATATACCCTAGAAGAATTGCAAAAAATAGCGTTAAAATACCAAACCCGAATTAGTTTTAGAAAAGCAGAATATGGGGCGTATCAAGTTGCTTTAAAAAGAAATGTATTGAATGACATTTGCTCTCACATGCACGCTGTGGGAAACCTTAAAAAAAGAGGAGTATATGTATTCGAATTTCCAAAAATTAACAGTGTATATGTCGGTTTATCCTACAATCTTGTTCATAGAAAATCAACACATTTACTTAATTCACATAATAAACAGTTAAATGATTTATTTTCTCAAAATGAACCCTATAATTACATAACCGATAATCAATATTATGAAGCAGATTTAGCTGCTCAAATGGAAAGTGAAAAAATTAATCAATATAATACTAATGGTTGGAAAGTATTGAATATTGCCAAAGGTGGAGGACTTGGCGGAGGAGATGAAAAATACACTGAAGAAGAATTAACAATAGAAGCTTTGAAATACCAAAGTCGCTCTGAATTTAAAGAGCGAAATCCAAATTTATACGCAGCTGCTCAAAGAAGGCGCATATTAAAGAAGATTTGTTCTCATATGGCTATTAAGAAAATAGAACCTTATGATATCGAAACATTAAAAAAGATTGCATTAAAATACAAGACAAAAAATGAATTGCGATTAAAAAAAGATGGTGTATACCAAGCAGCAATTAAACTTGGAGTAATTGAAGAAATTTGCGCACATATGGTAAGACAAAACCGAAAACCTTACTCAATCGAAGAAATAAAAATTGAGGCATTTAAATATAAAACTCCCTCAGAATTTAATTTAAAGAGTAACGGAGCATATAATGCCGCACATAGACTAGGAATATTGGATGAAGTTTGTTCTCATATGGTACGGCTTCAACGTAAAAAATATACTATTGAAGAAATAAAAAAAATTGCCCTGAACTATAAAACCAGAAATGAATTTCGAAAATCTAGTAGAGGTGCTTATGCTGCTGCAAGAAGTAATAACATTTTAGATGAAATCTGCAAACATATGAACAGACCAAAAAAAAACACTAAACCATTGACATAGATTAATTTTTGTAATATTTAAATTTAGTCTAACTAAAAGAGATACATTTTAAATCAA
>JBEEPA010000378.1:0-3362 GCA_041191385.1 Bacteroidota bacterium
TTTAATGGTAATTATGAAGTAATTGCTAATTACATAGATGAATTAAGGGATGCTACTTTTGATACTGGTGCAGATTTATTTAGTACATTTTTTATTACAAATGATAATTTTGGAACTATAGATGATTTTGGAGTTACAATTCCTACTACAGGAATAAATATTGATGATATTCGAGTAGATGTTTTAGAAGTTAGAAAAAAAGAATTTAGGCAATTATTATTAAAATTAAAACCAACTCAAACAGTTGGATATTTATTTGTAAATTACGTATAAGATGAAAAAGATAACAGACAAAGTTAATACGAATGGTCCTAGTAATGGATTACCATTTGGAACAATTAGAGATAGGATTGATAATGTACAAGGAGGTACACCAGTAAATACAGATGTTTATTCTGATATGCATCAATTTTTCCAACAATTAGCAAGTGTTGGTAGAGTTCATCCAAACGGACAATTGGAAAATGCTAATGGTGGTTTTCAGTTGATGGATGCTTTATTTTCGGCAATTACATCTGTAATTAATCCGAATGTATCAAACGATTTTTTAACGGATGATGATCCTGCGGAATACAACGGTGCATCATTAAGAATTTGCTATGGTGGTGGATATTTTTTTAGATGCCATAATACAGGCTCAAAATCTTCAATCATGCGTTCAGTTGATTGTGTTAAATGGGAAATTGTATTCGATATAGTTACTATTGGTAATTATGTAATTTGGGATATTGATGCGGATAATAATGGTAATGTAATGGCAATTACAGGAACCAATAAAGTATTGTATTCAGATGATTACGGAGCTACATTTAACGAAGTTACGATTGATGCAAGTTTTAATGCGGTTGGAAAACAAAAAAGAAGAATTAAAGTTTTGCCAAATAACAGATACATTTTAACCCAATCAACAGAATTAAGGAACTCATCATCCGAGAGTAATATTTTATTTATTAATTCAAGTGGAACAACTTTAACTGGTGGCGGTGTAACTCCTTTGTTTGAAATTAATGATATTGGAGTTAATTTAGAATTAGAAGTTATAATGATTTGTGGTTATAGCGGACTTAACACATCAAAAGCATTCTATTCAAATAATTTAAGTGGTACATTTTCAAACACAATTTCACATACAGCAATAGGCAATGATTTTGTATCAATTGCTCCATTTACAATTAACCAAAATTATAGTGATAATTCCATTAGTAGAAGCGGTTTTATTATAGTTACAAATAATGCAATTAATAGCAGTACATTAGGTTTAGTAATTGATTTTGTAGGTGGTTCGGATGTTGTTACTGAAAGAAGTTTAGCAAATAAAAACTATTTTGGCGTAAAATATGGAAATGGTAGAATAGTTTTAGGTGCAGGAACTGGACTAGAACAATCTTTTAATTTTTTAGAAAGTTTAGCGACTTACGATAGTAAATTACCTGCATCAACATCCGATTTAGCATTCGGGATGAACACTTTTGCCTTTTGTGGTGGTTACGCATCTACTCCAAAATTTGTATAATGAATTTTAACATAAATAATATTGATGTTGTGCATCTTACCAATAAATTGGAAAAGATGCATAAATCAGTATTACCACGTACAGTAAGAGAAACTTTAAACTATGCAGCATTGCAAGATACAAAGCAATATACAATGCTAAAATCTGCAAAGAAAAATTTTAAAGATGAACGAACAAATTTAAATTTTTTCAAAGCTAATTCAAAAGTTAATTTTGCTAAAGGATGGAATGTTAACACGATGAAATCCGAAATAGGATTTAAAGCTACAAAAACTAAAACAGATGGAGCAGTTGAAAACTTAGAGAAGCAAGAATTTGGAGGAACAATAAAAGGTAAAGCGTACATTCCATTAAGACAAGCAAGAATAGGGGGGAAATGGGGAAAAGTAGTTAAACAACAATACAGAATATCCGAAATAAAAGATAAAATTGTAGACAGCAACGACAATAAAAAGGGTAAAAATAGAGGGCAAAAATTTATTTTATCATCCATAAAAGCAGGTATAGGCGGTTTTGTAATTGGGGGCGAAAAAGGAAGAAGATTTTTATTCGAGGTTAAAAATATATCCAAATTAAAGGGGCAAACAAAAGTAAAAACAACAGCTTTATATTCGGTTAAGGGTGGGCGAAAAGTACAAGCTAATCCAACTAATTTTATGAGCGAAGCACAACATCAATCGGTTACTAGAATTGAGAAAAATTTTATTAAATTTGCAAATATTAATATTCAAAAATACAAATTTAGATGAGTTGGTTAGAACGGATTAATTCGGAGTTTATTATTAAATGTGGGGATGGTAGAGAATACCGCCCTTTATGGATGAACGCGGTTAAATCCTATGAATTTAATGTAAATGAATTTGAGTTTATTAATCAAAGAGGGGCAAAAGTAGTACGTGAAGAAGTTAAAGCAAGAAGATTTAATTTAACTTTACATTTTGAGGGCGAAAACGTATTAGATATTTCGGATAATTTCGAGCGTTCAACATTCGATAAAAGACCATGGACAATTACTCATCCAATGTACGGACAATTAACCGTGCAACCACTAGGTTTAAATTTTGATAATAGTAAATTTAACGTTACAACAATTACGTGTACAGTAGTTGAAACTTTATTAGATAATTTTCCACAAACAAATGATGATTTTGTGGATATAATCGAGCAACGTACAAATGTTACTAATGAAGCTTTAGCAAGTGCTTTAGAAAGTGAGGAATTAAGCTCATCCGATTTACAAGAAATACAACAGCAACAAAGAAGTTTATACAATCAGGGTAAAAATATAGCAACTGGATTGGATGCCGAAACTTACTTTAATTTGTTCAATGATGCGAATAATTTTTTATTTGTGGCACAAGATAATCCAATTCAATCTATTATTGCAACTCAAAGATTTATTTTGGCTCCTGCTAATTTTATTTTATCAGTTAGGACCAGGCAAAATATTTTAACCAGGCAATTTTTAGAGTTATTAAATTTTTTACCAAGGGCTTTAAATCGTTCCAAAAAAATGATTTTCCAATCCAATGGAGGTACTTTAATTAGTGCAAAAGCATTAACATTATCAAAACCCGATTTGAATGTAGATTTTAAAACAGGGGTTGAGGTTTTAAATTACGCTCAAATATTACATACAGATTTAAATACTTATCTAACATCAATCGAAAGCATACAGACTGATAACGGTGGGGAATTAGATAGTTATATACCTAATTACGAACCTATCAAAGAATTAGTCGATTTGGTTAATTATACGGTTGTAAATTTGATTAATATTGCTGTAAATTCAAAAACTGAAAGAAGTATCATTTTAAATTACGATACTAATGCAATTGAATTAACCCAC
>JBEEPA010000379.1:0-2835 GCA_041191385.1 Bacteroidota bacterium
TATAGTAAAGTAATACCTTTAATTGCAAAAAACACAACTTATACAGATGTTGCGGTTTTGGATGATAAAACAATATATTCTTCTTTAGAAATTAAAATAAATTCCATGAATATTGTTGGTGATACTGTTATTTTAAATAGAAACCAAAAAATTACAGCAAATATTAAGGTTAAAAATGTAAAACCACGAAAAGCTACTGCGGTTTGGCCTGCGCAAGATATTATGGATACTACCACTTTAGGAACTTTAGATAACACCAACTCAGGAGTAAGTATCAAAGAAATGATTGTAAAAACAGGTGAAGTATATGTTGAAGCTTTAAGTTCTTTGGAAGATACTTTATATTTAACTTATGAAGTTCCACATTTAATTTCCAATTTTGGTTTGGGTTCTTCATTAGTATTAACAGCAAAAATTCCGCCTTCGCAAAATGGTGAGTATGGCAGAATTACAAAAGTGCTAGATTTTTCGGATTATTTATTCAAATTAAATGGTTTTGGTATTGATGGGAACGTCCCAGATACCGTAAATGTTTTTTACCAACGAATAAGAGGACGAATAGAATATACCGGACAAATGAAAACGTTAAGTAAAGAGGATACTTTATTAATTGTTGCAGGTATTAGAAATGTTGTTCCGCAAAAAGTTTTAGGATATTTTGGTAATTCGGTTCAAAAAATTGGACCGGATGAAATTGAAATAGATGTGTTTGATAAAATTAAATCTGGAAAATTATTTTTAGAAGATGTTAAAATGTCCGTTACTTTAAATAATGGAATTGGCGCTAGTGCAAAAGCAAAAATTAAAAGTTTACAATCCATTGATAAAGATGGTAATGTGGTTGATTTGAATGTGCAAAATAGTAACGAATTTACAGTGGATAAGGCAACAGATAAGAACACTATGGATTTTAATGACCCGGTAATTTTTTCGGCGAATCAACATGTTTTAAACAAAGCCAATACACCCAATATTACCGATTTCGTAGGTAATTTCCCTAAAAAAATTAGATATGAAATGGAATTTGAATTAAATGAAGGTTTGCCTGTGCCAAGTGTACAAACTATAGTAAATACTCCTCCAAATTTTTTATATGATGATAAATTTTTAAATGGCGATTTAGAAGTGGAAATTCCTTTACACTTTTTGGCAGATAGTTTGGTTTTAGTAGATACTTTAGATTTTACATATAATGCAAGTATAAACGAGGATATTACGAAAGGAAATTTTGGTTTAGTAGTAAATAATTCGTTCCCTTTTAATGCATTTATCACTTTAGTTACTTTGGATAATTCGGGTAATGTTTTGGATACCATTTTGGTAAAAGGCAATATTGTAAAAGCCGAAACCAATCCTCAGGGAAGGGTTAGTAAAAGTGTAAAATCATTTATTCCAGTAAAATTGGATTTAAACGGGATTGATAATTTACAATTTGCCAATCGTATAATTGCTACTATTGGTTTTCATACGGGTGATTCCAATAATCCCGAACTTAAAAAACATAAAATTTACAGCGATTACAAGTTGGATGTTGTTTTAACAGCGCAATTAAGTTTACAAATTAAAAATTAAGTATGAGTGTAGTATATAGATTTTCGGGTGTATTGAGCGTATTATTTTTTATGGGTTCATTTACTATAAAAGCTCAAGATAATTGGTCGGGTTTAACTTTGGCAGATTCTTTAGGAAGTATTCAAAGTATAAATTATGGATATATTCATTCCTCCAGTGTTGCCAACGATTTTACCAATAAATTTATTTGGGGAGGATTTATCGATGAAGATATAAAAAACAACAGTTTAGCATTACATAAAACTTCTTCTAATTTTTTAGAAGCGCAAATGCAAGCAGGTTTACAATTTCAAAGTGCTATTAAAAACAATTGGTTTTGGGGAGTAAATTATAATTATGTACAAAATAACTACGCAAAATATCCAACGGATTTATTTGAATTGGTTTTTAAAGGAAACGAAAATTTACCTTCTGCGCAGTTAATGGAAACCAGATTTTTTAATATAGGTTTGCAACAGGGCGGGTTTATTGTAGGTAAACAGTTTAATTTAGTTTCTTCTAAACTGCAATTAAAAATCAATCCTTTTGTAAACGTTGCGCAACAATATAATTTTTTGGAGTTGAATGGAACTTTAAATACTTCTGATTTTGGTGATGAAATTGCTTATAACGGTAGTTTTAAACAGCAACGTTTATTAAATAATGGCATGGGAGCTGGATTAAATTTCTCGGTATTTTATCAAAAAAATAAAAATTTATGGAGATTAGATGTTACAAATCTTGGATTTGTAAATGTTGAATCAGAACAAATTCAAAATAAAAATAATAGCACCAATTTTACCGGAGTAACTATTGAGGATATTTTTGCTTTTGAAAATGCCCAACCCAATTTAGATAATATTACCGATACTTTAGTTGAAACTGAAATTGTTAAAGAAAGTGTTTTAACTCCATTTTCTATTAAATTAAGTAACGATTATTTAATTACTCAAAGTCATTCCTTGCGTTTTAGTGTTAGATATTTCAATGCACCAAATTTTGTCCCTCAGTTTAGTATTGGATACAATTATCAAAAAAATATTTTCCAAGGTGGAGTAAACGCTAATTTTGGAGGTTACACCAATTTTATGGCAGGAGCTTATGTTGGAGCTAAATTTAATTCATTTACTTTAGGTGTAGGTACTAATAATTTATTATCTTGGATAGTTCCTCAAAATACATTATCACAAGCTGCTTTTATACAATTAAAGTATGAGTTTAAATAATATTTATGAAAGGTTAGGTCCCTGCTTTGCTTTTTTAATAAGGAAGAATTTATCTTTT
>JBEEPA010000380.1:0-8250 GCA_041191385.1 Bacteroidota bacterium
TTTAAATATTCGTTTCTTTTTAAAACCAAAGTTTTATCCCACAAATTACGTTCGTTTATTGTGTTTAGTATATTTTGCATACATTTAATAGCTTTAAAATGCACACAAAAGTAGCATAAATTATATTTAATAAATGTTGAGAATTAAAGTTTCTTTCCGATATAGCGAATTACCGAACCTTTACCTATATGATAAATACCTTCGTTTAATTCAATTTCATTTTCGCTACAACTTATACAATGTAAATCTTTAAAATCGTTTAGAATTTCATCAACCGAAAATAGCATATCTATATCTTTTGGACCGCCTACATTTGGATTTTGTGCGTTAAATTTGATATGATTTTTACTAAAACCTTCTAATATTAGTAGTCCATCTTTTCTTAAATAAGAAGCTAATATATTATGATATAAAGATATTTTAGAAGTTTCAAAATGCGCAAAAATTAAAACGATTAAATCAAATTGATTGGCTTTGAAATCTAGTGTTTCTATTTCACCTACATGATAATTTATGGTAACATTTTGTTTTAATGCTAAATTGTTGGCTTTGTTTTTCCCTTCTTCGCTTATATCAAACGCTTCAACTTCCCAGCCTAATTGTGCGGCATAAACTGCGTTTCTTCCTTCGCCTTCGGCAGGAAATAAAGCTTTGCCTGGGCTTAAATTTTGGATTTGTTCTTTAAAAAATCGATTAGGTTGCTCACCGTAGGCGTACTCTTTTTGGTTGTATCGTTTGTTCTAAAAATCTTGCATCATAATATAGATATAAACTTGTATAAAAATTAAAAGGGTGTATCACTGTTGCGATACACCCTCCTAAACCCTTAACTATGAGAACTACCTTATTACTCTGTTTCAAAGATAGCTACATATATTTACTTTATTTGTTGTTAAATGACGAACGGAAAAAAATTAAAACTAAAGTGTAATTTTTGTGTTCCGAAACGTTTATGATTAATTTTTTTTATCCAACATTATGGAAAAATCCCTCTTTCCTTGTAAGTTTGCTCTATTCGAGTTATAGCTACAATGTAAGCCGCTGTTCGCCAATCGGTTTTGTAATTAATTGCAGTAGTTATTGTTTTATTGAATGCAATTTTAATTTTATCTTCAATATTCAACAATACTTCTTCAATCTTCCAAATTTCACTACGTTTATTTTGCAACCATTCATAATAGCTACCAATTACACCGCCCGAATTACATAAGATATCTGGAATTATACTAATATTTTTTTTCAATAAAATTTCTTCTGCTTCTGTATCTGTTGGTCCGTTTGCTCCCTCGGCAATAACTTTAGCTTTTATACTATTTGCATTGTCTTTAGTAATTTGATTACCCAATGCAGCAGGAACTAAAATATCACAATCTAATCCAAAAAAGTCTTCGTTTGGAATAGCATTAGCTTTAGCATAACCCTCAATTTTTCCGTTGTTTTGTAAAACATGATTTTGTAAAGCAGCAGGATCTATTCCAGATTCATCGTAAATTGTTCCACTAGCATCTTGTACAGCAGTTAAAATTGCACCTAATTCGTGCATGAAATGGGCTGTCCAATAGCCTACGTTTCCAAAACCTTGAACAATATATTTTTTACCTTTCAAATCGTAATTGGTAAGTTTTGCCCATTGTTTAAGGGCTACAACTACACCAAAACCAGTTGCTCTATCTCTTCCTTCTAAACCTCCGGAGCCCACTGGTTTTCCGGTAACTACGTGTAAGTTTTGCATTCTGGTATTAGGAGATTTTGTAGAAACAAAAGTATCTGCAATCCAAGCCATAATTTGCGGATTGGTATTTACATCTGGAGCGGGAATATCAATTTCGGGTCCTATGTTATCTCCTAAAGCAAAAGTAAAACGTCGGGTAATTCGTTCCAATTCGGATTTAGAATATTTGCTGGTATCAATTTCAACTCCTCCTTTGCCACCTCCATAAGGCAATCCTGCTAAAGAACTTTTCCAGGTCATCCAAATAGCTAAAGCTCTAGCTGCATCAATATCTAAAGTAGTATGATACCTTAAACCGCCTTTATATGGTCCTAAGGCATTATTGTGTTGCACTCGATAACCCTTAAAAACTTCGATAGAACCATCGTCCATTTTAACCGGGAAATTTACTACAATTTCGTTATTGGTTGCAATAAGCATTTTACGCATACCTTCATCTAATCCAATTGCATCAGCGGCACGATTAAACTGTTTTAAAACGTTGTTGTACATGCCAGTTTTTTTTGGAGCTTGATCTTTCATAATAGTGTAGATTAAGGTTAAAATCAAATGTGATTTTCTTAAAGAAATCACAGTAAAATTAATTACGTGGCAATATTAAATTAAGTTATTAGATTTTATAATCTACAACTGAATTTTCGATTTTTTATGATAATCTTAAGAAAGTATTGCGTTGGCACACTTCATTCCATCAATAGCAGCGCTCATAATTCCGCCGGCATATCCAGCTCCTTCTCCGCATGGAAATAAACCTTTAATTTGTGGGTGTTGTAAATTTTTTGAATCTCTTGGTATTCTAACCGGACTAGACGTTCTGGATTCTGTTAAATGTAAAACAGCTTCATTTGTGTAATATGAAGGTATTTTTTTTCCAAATATTTTTAAACCCATTCTTAGAGATTGTGCAACTACTTTTGGTAAAACTTCATCGGAAATAACCGATTTTAAACCGGGTTGATAAGATGTTTGAGGTAAAGTTGCTGACAATTTACCTTCTACAAAATCAATCATACGTTGTGCAGGAGCAGTTTGTCCGCCACCACCATATTCAAAAGCTTTTTGTTCTACTTCTTTTTGAAATTGTAAAGCTGCTAATGGGCCATGATTTTGGTAATTTTTCCAATCTTTTACATCAATTGCAACAACAATTCCCGAGTTTGCATATGGGTTATTTCGTTTACTAGGCGACCATCCATTGGTAACTATTTCGCCTGGTGCAGTAGCACAAGGCGCAACAATTCCGCCCGGACACATACAAAAACTAAATACTGCATTTAAATTGGTTTGGGTAACTAAGCTATAGGATGCAGGAGGTAAATATTCTGGTTTAGGTGTACATTTGTATTGAATTTCATTTATTAAATCCTGAGGATGTTCAATTCTTGCTCCCAATGCAAAAGGTTTAGCTTCAATTAAAATATTTTTTTTGTGAAGTAGCTCAAAAATATCTCTAGAGGAATGTCCGGTTGCTAAAATTACATTTTCTGCTATAATTTCATTCGAATGATTTACCATTACTCCTTGAATGCAATTTTCTTGAATAATCAAATCGGTAACTTTAGTTTCAAAATGTACTTCACCACCATTATCTAAAATATATTCGCGAATATTTTCGATTATTTTAGGCAATTTATTGGGTCCAATGTGTGGATGGGAATCGATAAAAATATCAGGGTTTGCACCAAAATAAATTAACCATTGCAAAATTGATTGTATATCACCACGTTTATCCGAGCGTGTATATAATTTTCCGTCTGAGTAAGTTCCAGCTCCTCCTTCTCCAAAACAGTAATTAGATTCTGGATTTACGATATGTTCTTTATTGATTTTTGCTAAATCTCTCCGGCGGTCTCTTACCTTTTTCCCTCTTTCTAAAACAATCGGAATACAATTGTTTTGGATTAATTGTATAGCAGCGAAAAGTCCGGCCGGACCAGCACCAACAACAATAACTCTTTTTTTATTTCGTTTTCCTGAAGGCGAAATTGGTTTGAAAACGGAGGATTGAGGTAATTTACCCTCTGTAGTATATTCAACTTTTAATTGATAATAAATTGTTTTTTGTCGGGCATCCACCGAGCGTTTAACAACTCTAAACTCAGAAATTGAATCAATTGATATTTTAGCTTGATGTGCAATTGATTTTTTAATTTCTACTTCAGAATGTATATATTGAGCTAAAACTCTAACTTGAATTTCGTGCACTTTATTTTTTTCCTAGAGATTTTTTTGTAACATATTCAGCAACTTCCTTAGATATAACCATGGCTTTATAAATACCAATTACATCTGCTTTATCAAACCCTTTTTTTTGATATTTAGGCAAGTCTTTTTCTGCATCTTCGGCCGATGCGTAATAACCAACTGTATAAATTAATATTTTTTGTTTGTCATAAACATAAACTATCTCTTGTAAATCTTCAACTTTTTGTGGAACAATTCCATTGTTTAAATTGGATAATAAGTATATTTTATAAAAGGGTAAATCTGTTGGGTTAAAATCGGGTTCTTTTTTCTCAATTATTTCTTCGCTTTGTTCTAAAATTTCTTTTGCAATTTCATCAGCTATCTCAGTATCAGCTAATACTTCTTTTTCCAAAATCTCACTATTATTTTCTTCAATCTTTTTTTGTTCTTCTTCTTTTTGTTTAGTTTCAAGTTCCTTTTTTTTGTCTAATGTATAAATGTTTTTAGAAAGAGGTTTTACTTCGTTTTCTTTTGGTAAAAGTTTTTCAACTTCTTTTAAATCAACAGGATTATCAACTACTTGTGGTTTAACAATTATTATTTTATCCTCTTTTTTTTCTTTTTCGGTTAAAACTTCTTTTTGTTCTTTAGTTTTTTTATTTGCCGAAGCTCTTTCTAAAGCTTCCATTCTCATAACAATTAAAATTGAATCTGGTATTGCTTCTTTTCCAGTCTCTCTATATAATAAATCTCTATTTTTTAAAGTGTTTTTTTTATCTAAGGTATAAACTTGCTGATTTAGTGTTTCTTCATCAATTTTACCTTTAGCTATTTTTTCTTCTTCTTTGGCAATATATTCCTGTCCCTCTTCAATACCCAATAATTTACCATTTTTAAAAACTCTAATCATGGAATTTTTAATTCCAATTTTTTTAACAGATGCTAAACGAATTTTACATCCCATATAGTTTTCGTAATAACCTCCAGCAAAATAGCTATTATATCCCTCTGGTAATGAATATGTTGTGACGCCTGGTATCTCAGACACTTCTTGTGGAGTTTCACCTTTAGCAAAAGTTCCAATTTGTACCCTGAATAATAAATTTAATGCACTTAGGTTAAATGCTAAAACTAAAAGTATGGCTGTGAATTTGATTTTTAACATAATAAAATTTTGTGCAAAAATAAGTTAATTTTTAAAAAAAGCAATGTTTTAATTGTAAATTATTAATTATCAGCCTTTTTTAATGTGAAAGAAAAAGTAGAACCTAATCCAACTTTGCTTCTCACGTTAATTTTTTGGTTATGTGCTTCTATAATATGTTTAACAATGGCTAATCCTAATCCCGAACCTCCAACTTGGCGGCTTCTATGCTTGTCCACTCGATAAAATCTTTCGAATAATCTTGGAATATGTTCTGATTCTATTCCAGGACCATTATCGATTACTTCAACTAAAATAAGTTCGTCTAAATCATGAAATTCAATGCTTACATATCCTCCTGAATTTCCATATTTTATAGCGTTAATAACTAAATTGGTTAATACTTGAGATATTTTATCTTTATCAGCATAAACCTTTATAGGTTGATCGGATTTATATGCAACTTTAACAGTGATTGCTTGATCTTGAGCTTGCATTTCTGTACCTTGAATAACTTCTTTGGTTAGTTCAACAATGTCAAAATCAGTGTATTCTAATTGTAAAACTTTCGAATCTAATCGTGTAATCGTATCCAAATCATTTACGATACCAATCATACGTTCGATACTATAGGAAGCTCTTAAAAGATATTTTCTATTGATAGATTCATCCTCTAAACCACCATCTAATAAAGTATGTACGTAGCCTTGCATACTAAAAATTGGTGTTTTTAATTCGTGTGCTATATTCCCTATAAATTCACGTCTAAATTCTTCTTGTTTTTTCAGTATTGTAATTTGCGCTCCTTGCACTTTTAACCAATCGCTAACAGTGTCATCAACATTTTCTAAAGGATCAATATCTGATAAATATGAAAAAGGAATGTTTTTAGCTGCCTCAGAATCCATATTCATTACTTTTTTGTAAATCAAACGGATTCTATCGAAAACAAATTTTTTGATTAAATATATAGATAGTAAATATATTAAGCCAAACGAAAAAACTAATAAGGCTAATATTTTCCAAATTACTTTTATTTCAAAATCAATTACAAAGGCAACTACAAAGGAAATAATTGCGGACCCAAGCGCAATTATCAGTGCTAAATTTCTTGGTTTATCTAAATTACTCAATTCTGATATATTTTAAATTTATAAATTATTTTATTTCAATTAAAATTTCTTAGGTTTGATTTTTTAAAACAACAGAAATATTAATCATATAATCGGCCAATTTTTCGCAAGAACTAAATAAATCTTTATAAAATAAGCCAGATTTTAGTTTATATTCTCCTTTTTCCATGCTTTCAACATGTTGATCTAAAACTTCGTTTCGCTTTTCGTTTATTGCAGTTTCCATTTCTTTGGCTTTTTCCAAGTTGATTAAGGAAGGTGATTTATCGATATTTTCTAATAAAATTATTATACTTTTATCCAACATATCTAATAAATCATTTAAATTGGAGCGTTGTTTTTGTATAAACCATTGTTTGGAATCTTTTTTCTTCTCTAATAACAACGACATTCTGTAATAAATATCTCCCATTCGTTCTAAATCAGACACAACACTTTGTAATCCTTTTACTTTTTTTGATGCATTTTTGGTCATTGAACTTTGTGCAACACGAATTAAAAATTCGGCAATTTCTTCCTCCATTTTATCCGTAAGTTCTTCCATCGAACCTATTTTTTGCATTAAAGTTTTAAAATTTTTATCCTCTGTTTCGTTAACTAACTTTTTGATATTGATATTCATATCGCGAATTACTCCAGCAAATTTGTAAATTTCTTTTTTTGTTTCTAAAAATGCTGCTTCTGGACTTGAAATTAATTCCTGACCAATAAAATCTAATTTATAATTATTTTGTTCTACTACTTTATCAGGTTTAACCATTGCAATTGAAGCTTTTTCGATATATTTTACAAACCAAATTAAAATTAAGGTATTGATTATATTAAAGACAGAATGAAACAATGCTAATGAATATCTATCAGCTTCAGCTGTATCAGCAGGTATTTCGCTTAAACTTGCTGCCATTTTAGCAAATAAAGCATGTATAAAATCTAAAAATGGTGTAAAAATAAACAACATCCATATTACACCTATTACATTAAATAACAAATGTGATCGTGCAGCGCGTTTAGCGCTCGCATTACCAATTATTGCAGCTAAATTTGCAGTAATAGTAGTACCAATATTTTCCCCTAAAACAATAGCAGCCGCTAATTCAAATGGTAATCCTTCACCTATAAAAGTTAAAGTTAGTGCCATTGCCGCACTAGATGATTGAACAACTATGGTTAATACTGTTCCAATTAATACAAATAATAAGGTGCTGGATAATGAATTGTCTGCTAAACCATTTATAAAAGATATAAAACTTTGATTTTGTTCCAAATTTAAAACTTCAACTGCATTTTTTAACTCGGATAACCCTAAAAATAATAATCCAAATCCAACTAAAAATTCTCCTGCAGCTCTGGTTTGTTCTTTTCTAAAAAACAATAAAGGAACTCCAATTGCCAACATAGGTAAGGATAAATCAGAAAGTTTAAATTTATAACCTAAAAATGCAATAATCCATGCTGTCATTGTTGTACCAATATTGGCCCCCATAATCACAGAAATTGCCTGTCTCAAATTTAATAATCCTGCGTTTACAAAACTTACCAACATTACTGTTGTTGCAGAAGAGGATTGAACTATTGAAGTTGTTAAAAATCCAGTAAAAACACCTGTGAATCTATTAGAAGTCATTGCTTCTAAAATTGTTCTCAACTTATCGCCGGCAGCTTTTTGGATACCGTCGCTCATTATTTTCATTCCATAAATGAAAAAACCAACTGCGCCTAGTAGATTTAGAATTTCGTAAAAACCAAAGGTCATATATTATAATTTTCAGCAAATTTATAATTTCACCTTAAGTTTGAATACAAAAATGAATGTAAATATAGAATTGGAAAAAAAAATAATTTTACATTAACTATTAGTTAACATAAAATTAATATTGAATTAATTTGATAAGTAAATTGTAAGGTTTGTGGTTTCGCCTTCTTGAAGAGATAAACGACCTTTTCCCGTTCTTCCAGCTTGTGAAACATCAACATTTATAACGGATGGATGTTTGAAACAAATCTCTACCTTTCCAGACCCATTAGTTGAATATGTTTTTGTTGTTGTGAAATCC
>JBEEPA010000381.1:0-7188 GCA_041191385.1 Bacteroidota bacterium
AATAGGATCTACACTTACGTATGATCTATTATCTTTTTGTTTTCTAAAAGAAACTGTACCATCTACTAAAGCAAATAATGTATGATCTTTACCTAAACCAACATTTTTACCAGCATGATGAACTGTACCTCTCTGACGAACTAAAATGTTTCCAGCAACTACTTGCTCTCCACCAAATTTTTTTACACCTAATCTTTTAGATTGAGATTCTCTACCATTGTTAGAGCTACCTACTCCTTTTTTATGTGCCATGACTTATAAATTAAATGCTTTTAAGCAGTGATTGAATCAATTTTAATTTCGGTAAACTGTTGACGGTGACCATTTGATTTTTGGTAACCTTTTCTTCTTTTTTTCTTAAATACGATAACTTTATCTCCTTTTAAATGAGATAATACAGTAGCGCTAACTTTAGCTCCACTTACAGCTGGGGCGCCAACAGTAACCTTACCACCATTATCCACTAAAAGAACTTTATCAAACACTAAGTTTGATCCTTCTTCAGCATCTAAACGATGAACAAATACTTGTTGATCTTTTTGCACTTTAAATTGCTGCCCTGCTATTTCTACAATTGCATACATGTGTGAAAATTTAAAATTTGGACTGCAAAAATAAGTAAAATAATTTTTATTAGCACAATAGTTTAACAAAAAAACTTCTATTTTAATTGCATAAACATGATTTTTCACTACCTTTGTTGCAACAATTATTGTGAATATGGGTATTAAAGAAGAAATTAAACAATCGAAATTTCAATCTGCCAAGCAAATGGCAATGATTAATATAGTTTATACTGCCAATTGGATCAGAGATCATCAACAAAATATTTTTAAAAAGTACGATATTTTACCTCAACATTACAACATATTAAGAATTGTAAATGGTAAATTTCCCGAAGCTGTTTCCCCAAGTGATATTAAAGAGGTAATTTTAGATAAAGGAAGAGATTTAACAAGATTAGTTGATAAATTGGTTAGTTTAGGTTTATTGAAAAGGCAATTGTGTGAAAACAACCGAAGAAAAATGGAAATTTTTATCACCGTTAAAGGACAGGAACTTATCAAAGAATCCAAAGCCGAAATAAGTGAATTAATGGAAAAAACTATCAATATCTCTGAAGAAGAAGCGCAAGTTTTAAGTGATTTACTAGATAAAATTCGCTCAAATTTTAAGTTAAATTAAAAATTATATTTTATTAAATTAGATATAAAATTTTGAAAGTTAATGACTTTTGGATGAAAACAAAAAATCGTTTGGACTAACTAAGCCTTCTTTTACTGCAAAAAGTACTATACCAGGTGTATTGTTAATACCCAATTTTTGCATTATATTTTTTCGATGTGTGTTTACTGTGTGGTTACTTATAAATAATCTATCAGCAATTTCCTTATTAATATAACCTTCGGCAATTAGTTTAATAATTTCTAGCTCACGTTCGCTTATATTATATTTATCAATTGAAGAAATAGTAGAAAATTGATTTTCGGTATCATGCAAATTAATTATATCAGGAGAACTGTACTTTTGATTCCCTTGAACCATTTGTAAACAATTAATCAATTGTTCCTTGTTTAAGTTATTGGTAATAAAAGCATTAACATTTAAATGAGAATATTCTTCATAAAAACTTTTTACATTTAATTTCCCTGTAAATATTACTTTACTTTGAATAGTGATATCAATAAAAGCTAAGGATTTTTTTAAATTAAATTCTTCACAATCAATATCAATTATAATAATTTGAGGTTGTAATTCGATCGTTTTTTTTTCCAGTTCTTCCTGCGTTTTTACTGTATCTACAATGGCAAAATCAAACTCCACCTGATTTGTTAAATATTTCCATGAACATTCAACAAAAAAATGATTAGAAGCTAATAAAACGGAAGTGGTTTTACCCATTATAATTTATATTTTGGAACTTACAAATATATTAAAAACTAAGTATTATGTTAAATACCATAAAAACGGTATAATTGAGTTTTAAAACTTAACTTCTTCTCCAGGTTGTAATTTAAAATATTTACGAATTAAAAAAACAAACAAGTAAATAAATGGTGTATCTATAATTGCACATATCACTTTAAATTGCCAACCATCCAAAATTAAATCATTAATTTCCGAAAAACTTAGCGTACCCAAAAACAAAACTAAAACAACTAACACAGAATCCACTAACTGACTGATAATTGTACTCCCATTATTTCTTATCCACAAATATTTTCCTTTAGTTACCTTACGCCAAAACTCGTAAACTTGAACATCTAATAATTGCGCACTTAAATATGCAACCATACTTGCTCCAATAACCCTCCATGAATTTCCAAAAATTTGATTAAAAGCATCTGTAGATGCAGGCGAAAAACTAACTGCTGGAAAACTTGCAGCCCAACGTATTAAAAAAACAATGAAAATTGATGAAATTAAACCTGTTATAACTACCCAAGCCGTTCTTCTCCTACCATAAAACTCGCTTAATAAATCAGTAATTAAAAATGTAACAGGATATGGTAAAATACCACACGAAACAATAAAAGGTTTCTCTCTAAAAAAAACTGGAATTTCTATAAATTTATTTGCAATTAAATTACAAACTATTAAAAACGAAATAAATAGGCCGCCCAATAATAAATATATTGCAACGGCCTTATGTTTTAAAATTATTTCGGAGTTATTTCTAGAAGAATCCAACTTTAGTTATAGATTTAATAGGTATCAAAACCTCACCCTTTAAAGTTACATTACTTTCTGTTGCTGCCCACACAGTTGCTTCTGTTCTGTAATTTGTTCCTTTATCATCCACAAAATATAACTTTACATTTGATTTCGAGTTTGCACCTAAAGCACTTGCTCTTTCTAAATCAATTTTTCTTTGTAAAATATCTTGTTTATCTGTTAAAACATCATTACTTGAAAATTTTAAAGTAGGAATTTTCTCTTTTTCTATCCCTATTACACCAGTTGATTTTGTTTCCATAATTTACAATTTTAAGCCGTTACAAAACATAAGCAAAGTTACGTTTAACTTGATAAAAACGTTATATGTTTTTATAATTTTATTTTATTGTTAATAATTTTTTGAAGTTTATCTGATTTTTGTGTGCCAATTAAATAAATTAACCCATGTTTATCAACCAATTTTAAAGCATATTTTCCATGTGTATAAAACTTAATTTTTCCTCTAACATGTAAATTATAAACTGGACGATTAAGTAATAATTTAGAGTATTGAACTTTTTCACAAGATACAATATCTTTTAAATTCAATTTAATAATTCTAGCATTAAAATAACCAGAAATCACCAACCAATGCTCTATTATCAAGGTTTTGATATGTAAAACAAAAAAGAATAGTATAGAAATAATTAATATGGATATTCCTAAAATCAAAAACAAATTACTTGTATTATCGTTGAGCGAACTTGCCGATGTAAAAAATGCAGTAATACACGCTAATGCAACAATCAACCTTGTAGTTAAACTAAATAAATTAAATCCTAAATATTGATTTTCTATAAATTCTAAATCTTCATTTTCCATGATATCTTCGTAATCAGTTTAGTATTTTCATTTACTACAAATCTTTTATCAACTCTATAACCAATAATTGCCAGTACGTCATTTTGATGCATTAACAACTTTGTATTTAATTTTTCCTCCTCATTTAATTTAACATCATTAAACCAATCGCTTATTTTTTTCTTTCCATTTACACCTAAAGGATAAAAATAATCCCCTTTTTGCCAAAATCGTATATAAACATCATCTGATATCAAATTGGCATCAACATAAATTTCATTCAAAGGTAAACTAAATTGCTTTGGGATTTGTTGTGGAATTATATTTTTTTTAGAAATTTCGAACTGAATATTTTTTTGTTCAATTGAATATAAATGAATGCCTTTGTTAGAAGTCCAAACTTCTTTTCCTGTTTTACTTAAAAACCTCTTAGAACTAGTTTTATGCAAACACACATCGATAAGTTGTTGAAAATTTTGCCATGTAAAATCGTTTTCACTCATCCATTTCCATATAAAAAGTTCGTTTTGCTCCACTTCACCAAACGGAATAAATATTTTTCTATCAAAATTATCCAACCACTCCTTATACTTTTTGTTTACATAATTATGAAGAAGTATGTTCATGTTTTTAAACTGACTAAAAGTTTTTTCTAATGATGGATTTATTTCCTTTAGTACAGGAATAACTTTATGTCTTATTTTATTTCTAGAATACTTAGTTGATAAATTAGAAGAATCTTCTCTAAATGCTAAAGAATTTATGCTAGCAAAAGTATAAATTTCATCTTTTGATACGTGCAATAATGGACGGATAATTTTATTGCGCTGATATGGGATTCCTATTGAACCAGATAAAACATTTGCATTACTCCAATTAAACAGTGAAGTTTCCATATCATCATTTAAATGATGAGCTGTAGCTATATAATCAAATTGATGCTGATTACAAATTTGTTCAAAAAAATCATATCGTAATTCTCTAGCTATAATCTGGATACTTTTTTTTTGTTGTTGAGCGATTTTTAAAGTTTCAAAGTTGCTTTGGAAATACTCAACCTTTAACTTTTCACTCCATTGCTTACAAAATATTGCATCACCAAGTGATTCTTCTCCTCGTAAACCAAAATTACAATGCGCCAAACCAATTTTAAAACCTTGTTGATGCAAGAGATAACTTAAAACAACAGAATCCACTCCGCCACTAAATGCAACTAATATTTTTTTATCAGTAGGAATATTTATTTTAAGCTGAATGTAATGCATTAAAACTGTAAATCTTTTAAAATTTTCTCAACCTCCTCTTCAGATGCTTTTAGTTTTGCTGAACAAATCTGCAACAATTCGCTAGCTCTTTTAATCTTAAACGCCAATTCGTCCACTTCAATATCTCCATTTTCTATTTCCAAAACAATCTTTTCTAATTCATCCATTGCTTTGCTGTATTTTAAATCACTTTTAGCCATTTGCTTTATTATTTATATTTTTTTCCCCATCTTTAAAAACAATAGTAAATTTTTCATTTACATTAAATTCATTTTTACTTTTTACAATAACTTGATTTTGGTTTTTAATTATTGCATATCCCCTATTTAAAACATTTTGAGGATGTAAATATTTTAAAGTTTTTTGACATTGATCTAATAAATTAGTTTGTTTTTGAGTTATATTACCAAAACTAAAAACTAATTTCTGATGTAAATTTAACAATTTGTGCGTTTTAATCTGTTTATTTTGTTTAACAACATTACTAAGTTTTACGGGAATATTTTGCAATTGATTTTTATTATGATTAATTACCTTAATACAAAAATGTCCCAAATCATCCTTTAATTCATTTATTTTTTTATTTTGTTTTTTATTAAATACAGAACTCTTTTCAACCAACATCAAACCTAACCTGTTTACTTTTTGTTTATTCCGCACTAATTTTTCTCTTGTAATTTGCTCAAATGCAGTTTTTAAACCTTCCAAGTATTCATAAATATCCTGAGATTTTCTAATAAAAAATTCGGCTACAGCAGTAGGTGTTTTTAATTTTGTATGTACAACATCATCTACTAAAGTATGGTCTCTATCATGACCAATTCCACTAATTACTGGCAAACTACATTCTGCTATGCATTTACACAATTCATAATTGTTAAAGCCATTTAAATCCATATTAGCACCCCCTCCTCTAATAATAGCAATGCAATCAAACTCCTCTTTTTGTTGCTGTATAGCTAACAATTGTTGAATAATACTAATGTATATTTTTTCACCCTGCATTATTGCTGGAAACAAAGTAGTTTCAAAAACAAATTTCTTAGGATTATGATGCAATTGATTTAAAAAATCTTCCAATCCTGCTGCATTATCTGATGATATAACAGCTATTTTTTTTGTAAAAACAGGTAATTCTAATTGATTATTACGTCCAATAAATCCCTCCTTAAGTAAACGATTGTATATTTCTTTTTTATTTTTTTCGTGATCTCCTATGGTAAAATTTTCATCAATATTTTTAATCACCAAACTTGGCCCGTAAATTTCATGATAAGAAACACTAGCAGAAAATAATATTTTTAAACCATTTTGTAGGTTAGTACCAGTGTTTTTAAAAAATCTTTGAGCAATTTTTTGATAATTAAAACTCCAAATATTCGCGCGCATTTTTGCTACTACTTGATCGTTTTTTTTCTCAATCAACTCTAAATAACAATGACCGCTTGCAGAGTTTACTTTTAAATCTGCTATTTCAGCAATAAGCCAAATATCACCCATGAAATTACCTTCAATAATTTCTTTAATAAGGGAGTTTAACTCTAATAAACCTATTGCATTATTATCCATTAACTATTCCAAATTTCCCAAGCTTTTTCGGCTTGTAATTGTAACATTGATAATCCATTCTGAACAGCAGCGCCTTTTTTTGCTCCTTCTCTCATAAATTTGGTTTCGGCCGGATTATAAATTAAATCATATAATAAATTATCTTTTTCAATCAATTCATAAGGTAAATCCGGACAATCATTTATATTTGGATACATACCTAATGGAGTCGAATTAACAATTACTTTAAATTTTTTAAATACATCACCTTCTAGATCCGCGTAATTTAATTCAGTATTATTTTCTGGATTCCTAGATACATACAAAACCTCTAAACCTAAGTTTTTCAATACATATTCAACAGCTTTTGCAGCTCCTCCAGTTCCTAAAATTAAAGCTTTATGATGATTTGCTTGTAACAAAGGTTTTAAACTTTGGTGAAATCCATAACAATCTGTATTATGTCCAACCAATTTAATTTTTCCATTATTACGAATTATTTGAATAGTATTTACCGCCCCAATAATTTTAGCCTCTAATGATAACTCATCTAAAAACGGGATTACTTTTTCTTTATAAGGGATAGTTACATTTAAACCAAACAAATTTGGATTATTACTTATAATTTGAGGAAAATCATCAATTGTTGGGATTTCAAAATTTTGATAAACACAATTTGTAATATTTTCTTTATTAAATTTTTCGGCAAAATATTTTACCGAAAAGGAGTGAGATAATGGATAGCCAATTAAACCAAATACACGCATAAAAGTTAATTTATATTAATATTTAAAAAATACAAAAACACATTTTTACCAAAAAATGTTTCCAATTTTAAACAACTTTACATTCTATA
>JBEEPA010000382.1:0-14045 GCA_041191385.1 Bacteroidota bacterium
CTAGATTAGATAATGCTGTTTACAGATTAGGTATAGCTACATCTAGAAGAGCTGCGCGTCAATTAGTAAATCACAAACACATAACTGTTAATGGTGATGTTGTTAATATACCTAGTTATAACTTAAAACCAGGAGATGTTATCGCAGTAAGAGAAAAGTCTAAAACTTTAATAAATATTTTAGAAGCAGTTAAAACTTCTAAAGTTCAAAATTACAGTTGGTTAGAGTTTGATAGCAAACAATTAGTAGGGAAATTCATTCAATTACCAAATAGGGATGAAATTCCAGAAAATATTAACGAGCAGTTAATCGTTGAATTATTCTCTAAATAATAATTAAATTAGAATTCACTAAAAACTTTTTGAAAATGGCAATATTAGCTTTCCAAAAACCAGAAAAAGTTATCATGATAGAATCAAACGACTTTGTTGGTCAGTTTGAGTTCCGTCCTCTTGAGCCTGGTTTTGGTTTAACAATAGGTAATGCATTACGTAGAATTTTATTATCTTCTTTAGAAGGTTATGCGATAACTGCAATTAAAATTGAAGGTGTTGAGCATGAATTTTCTACTATCAAAGGAGTGGTTGAAGATGTTACGGAAATAATTTTAAATTTAAAGCAAGTTAGATTAAAAAACCAAATTGACGATAACGAAGCAGAAAAAGCTGTTATATCAATTAGCGGTAAAGATCAATTAACAGCTGGTGATTTAGGAGTTTACTTAAGTGGTTTTCAGGTTTTAAACCCAGACCATGTAATTTGTAACATGGATCCATCTGTAAAATTAAATATCGAATTAACAATTGAAAAAGGAAGAGGATATGTTCCTGCAGAAGAAAATAAATCTAATTCTGCTAGTGTAGGAACAATTGCATTAGATGCAATTTTTACTCCGATTAAAAATGTTAATTACAGTGTTGAGAATTTCAGGGTTGAGCAAAAAACTGATTATGAAAAATTAATCATCAATATCAAAACTGATGGTTCAATTCACCCTAAGGATGCTTTAAAAGAAGCTGCGAAAATTTTGATTCACCATTTCATGTTATTTTCTGATGAGAAAATTACTTTGGATACAGAAGAGAAATCTGCTGCAGATGAGTTTGATGAGACATCATTACATATGAGACAATTGTTAAAAACGAAATTAGTAGATATGGATTTATCTGTTAGGGCGTTAAATTGTTTAAAAGCTGCTGATGTTGAAACTTTAGGAGATTTGGCTTCTTACAATAAAAACGATTTATTGAAATTTAGAAATTTTGGTAAAAAGTCTCTTACTGAATTGGAAGAGTTGGTTATTAGCAAGGGATTATCTTTCGGGATGAATGTTGCTAAATATTTAGATAAAGAATAATTGATTTAGAATTTAGAAACTGAAAAGAGATGAGACACGGAAAGAAAGTTAATCATTTAGGCAGACAAAAAGGTCACAGAAGAGCTTTATTGTCGAATTTGGCATCAAGCTTAATTGAACATAAAAGAATTAGTACAACATTAGCAAAAGCAAAAGCATTAAAAGTTTATGTTGAGCCTTTATTAACTAAGGCGAAATCAGACTCTATGCAATCCAGAAGAGTAGTTTTCTCTTATTTACAAAATAAAGAATCTATTAAAGAACTTTTTGGTGTAATTGCTCCTAAAATTGCTGACAGACCAGGTGGTTACACTAGAATTTTAAAAACAGGACATAGATTAGGTGATGCTGCGGAAATGTGTATTATTGAATTAGTTGATTTCAATGAAACATATTTAGTTGCTACTGAGAAAAAGAAAGCAAGAAGAAGTAGAAAGCCAAAAGCTAGTGCTCCAGTTGTTGAAAAGTCTTCAAGTGTTGTTGAAGATGCACAAGTAGAGGATGTTGATTCTTCAAATGAAGAAAAACAAGACTAATGATTTTAGTTGATATTTTTTTTACAAAGGATAGTATGAAAATACTATCCTTTTTTTAATTTTACACAGATATTAATTTTTTAGTTTATTTACAATTAGTAGGGATGAAATATACTTTAAAGAAAAAAGCGGTTTTGGTATTAGAGGACGGGAAAGTTTATCATGGCAAAGCATTAGGAAAGATTGGTACTACAACAGGAGAGATTTGTTTTAATACTGGTATGACAGGTTATCAAGAAATTTTTACAGACCCATCGTATTATGGTCAGATTACTGTGATGACTACTCCTCATATTGGTAATTATGGTACTAAAGCAGATGAAATAGAATCGGAAACTATAAAAATTAGAGGGATGGTTTGTAAAAACTTTTCAACATATTATTCGAGATATGGAGAAGCTAAGAGTTTACAAGATTATTTTGAAGAACAAGGTTTAGTTGGGATTAGTGATTTAGATACTAGATCTTTAGTGAAATATATTAGAAATAAAGGCGCAATGAATGCGATTATTTCATCAGAAACAGATGATGTAGAATTTTTGAAATCTGAATTAGCAAAAGTTCCATCAATGGAAGGACTTGAATTGTCATCTATAGTGTCTACAAAAGAGGTATATTATTATGGAAATCCAGAATCTCAGTATAAAGTATCGGTTTTAGATTTGGGAGTAAAAAAGAATATCTTAAGATGCTTGGCAGAAAGAGGTGTTTATTTAAAGGTATTTCCTCATAATACTAAAGCTGAACAGTTGTTAGAATGGGGTCCGGATGGTATATTTTTATCAAATGGTCCTGGTGATCCAGCAGTAATGATTGATGTTCAGGAGGAAGTGAAAAAAATTGTTAGTCACGATAATCTACCAGTTTTTGGTATTTGTTTGGGTCATCAAATGTTAGCTCATGCACATGGTATCAAAACCTATAAGATGCATAATGGACACAGAGGGATTAATCACCCAATTAGAAATGAAATTTCAGGTAAATGTGAAGTAACATCTCAAAATCATGGTTTTGTGGCAAGTATGGAAGATGTTCAGAAGTCGGAAAATGTAATTTTAAGTCATTTACATTTAAACGATAACACAGTTGCTGGAATACAAATTAAAAATAAACCAATATTTAGTGTTCAGTTTCATCCAGAATCATCTCCAGGTCCAAATGATTCTAGATATTTATTTGATCAATTTGTAGAAAATTTAAAAAAAAGTAATCAAAAAGTAAATTAATAAAAGTTATGAGTTACATTGCAAAAGTTCACGCGAGACAAATTCTTGACTCCAGAGGAAATCCTACTGTAGAAGTTGAGGTTATTACAGAGAATGGTATCATGGGTAGAGCAGCAGTTCCTTCTGGAGCATCAACTGGTGTTCATGAGGCTGTTGAGTTAAGAGATGATGATAAATCTAAGTATTTAGGTAAAGGAGTTGAAAAAGCGGTTAAAAATGTTAACGACCAATTGAATGAAGCTTTAGTTGGAAGACATATATTTGATCAGAATGAAATTGACCATGTAATGTTAGAGTTAGATGGTACAAAAAATAAAAGTAAATTAGGCGCAAATGCAATTTTGGGAGTTTCATTAGCAACTGCTAAGTGTGCAGCTGATAACTTAGGTTTACCTTTGTATAGATATATTGGTGGTGTTAATGCTAATACTTTACCAATTCCAATGATGAATATTATCAATGGAGGTTCGCATGCTGATAACTCAATTGATTTCCAAGAGTTTATGATTGCTCCGGTAGGTGCAGAATCTTTTAGCCATGCTTTAAGAATGGGAGCAGAGATTTTCCACAACTTAAAATCGGTATTAAAATCAAAAGGTTTAAGCACAAACGTTGGTGATGAAGGAGGTTTTGCTCCAAATTTAGGGTCAAATGAAGAAGGTTTAGAAGTAATTATGCAGGCTATCGAAAAAGCTGGTTACAAACCTGGTCAGGATATATTTATTACTATGGATGCTGCTGCTTCAGAGTTTTATAAAAAAGATGAAAAATTATACCATTTACACAAATCATCAGGTGAGAAATTAACTTCATCAGAAATGGTTTCTATGTGGGCAAATTTAGCAGCTAAATATCCTATTATTTCAATTGAAGACGGTTTAGATGAGGATGATTGGACAGGTTGGAAAGAATTAACTGATAAATTAGGTAAAAAAATCCAATTGGTTGGTGATGATTTATTTGTAACGAATGTAGATAGATTAAGTGAAGGTATTAAGCAAGGAGTAGGTAACTCTATTTTAGTTAAAGTAAACCAGATTGGTTCATTAACCGAAACTATCAATGCTGTTGATATGGCACATAGAGCATCTTATACATCAGTTATGTCACACAGATCAGGAGAAACTGAAGATGTTACTATTGCAGATTTAGCTGTAGCATTAAATACTGGGCAAATTAAAACAGGTTCTGCATCTAGAACGGATAGAATTGCAAAATACAATCAATTGTTAAGAATTGAGGAGCAATTAGGTTCTTCTGCAAGATACTTAGGTAAAGATTTAAAATTTGTTTAAATAGCAGATTTTATAAAATTAAAAGGTCGGATGATTTCATCCGACCTTTTTTTATTTTACATTTTTAATTAAAAATGCATATTCTAGAGCAACTTCTTTATAATATTCGTATCTTCCTGATGCACCACCATGGCCAACTTCCATATTTGTTTTTAGTAAAATAGGATTTTTACCGCTATTGTATTCCCTTAATTTAGCTACCCATTTTGCAGGTTCCCAATATTGAACTTGAGAATCGTGTAATCCAGTAGTAACTAGTAAAGCCGGATAATTAATATTTTGCACATTATCATAAGGACTGTATTTTTTCATGTAAAAATAATAGTCTGGTTCGTTAGGGTTACCCCATTCATCATACTCTCCAGTAGTTAAAGGAATCGAATCATCTAACATAGTAGTTAAAACATCTACAAAAGGAACCGCAGCAATAACAGCTTTCCATAATTGCGGTTCCATATTGATAATTCCTCCCATTAACATACCACCAGCACTACCACCTAAAGCACATAAATAATTAGGCGAAGTAAATTTTTGCTCTACAAGATATTTACCACAGGAGATAAAATCTGTAAAAGTGTTCATTTTTTTCAATAGTTTTCCATCCTCGTACCAATTACGTCCCATATCCTCACCACCCCTAATGTGAGCAATTGCGAAAACAAAACCACGTTGTAATAAAGATAAACGAGCAATGCTAAAAGTAGCATCAGAAGAAATTCCGTAAGAACCATAAGCGTATAACAATGTAGGATTTTCACCATTTTTCACCATATTTTTATGGTAAATAATTGAGATTGGAATTTTAGTTTCGTCCTCGGCAGTTGCCCATAAGCGTTCTGTTATATATTCGCTTGGATCGTAACCTCCAATTACTTTTTGTTGCTTTTTTATTTCTTTATTTTGATTATTTAAATTAAAATCAATAACTGTACTAGGTGTTTTTAAACTGGTAAAAACATATCTAAAAGTTTCGCTATCAAAATTAGGGTTACTTCCAGATTGCGCCATATAACTTGGCTCTTCTAAATCAATAAAATATTGCGATTGATTATTGAGATTAATTACCCTAAATCTTGTTAAACCATTATTTCTTTCGTCAACAACTAAAAACCCATTAAAAATATCTAAGCCCTCAATTAAAGTTTGTTTATCATGAGGTAAAATTTCAGTCCAATTTTCTTCTTTTGTATTAGATATATCAGTAACACATAATTTAAAATTTTGTGCATTCCAATTAGATAAAATGTAAAAATGATTTTTGTAATGATAAACACTATATTCATGATTTCTACGTCGAGGGCAAAAAATTTTAAACTCCTCATTAGGTCGATTAGCATTTAGGTATCTGTATTCGGTTGAAACAGTACTTTGCGAACCAATCATGATAAATTCTTTAGATTTTGAAGTGTACACAGATGTAGTAAACGTATCGTCTTCTTCGATGTAAACAATTTTATCCTCACTTATTGGAGTTCCTAAAATATGTTTCATGATTTTAAACGACCGCAAAGTGTTTTCATCCTTTAAAGTGTAAAAAATCGTTTTTCCATCATTTGCCCATGCAAATCCACCAGAAGTATTAGGTATTTCATCAGGTAATATATCGCCAGTGATATTATTTTTAAAATAGATTGTGTATAATCTTCTAGAAACAAAATCTACGCTATATGCTAAAATAGAATTTTGAGTGTTAAACTCTACTTTTCCCATTCCACAATAGCTTTTACCAATAGCTAAATCATTAACATTTAAATAAATTTCTTCCTCGGCAATTAAATAACCAAGTTTACGGCAGTAAAAAGGATATTGAACACCTTCTTCGTATTTTTGATAATAATAATAGCCATCTAAAAAAAACGGAACAGAGCTTTCTTTAGGGTCTATTCTGCCTACAATTTCATTGTAAATCTCATTTTGTAAACCCTCCTCCAATTTAAAATAAGCGTTTGTGTATTCATTTTCTTTATTCAGATAATCAATAACTTCAGGATTATCTCTATCATTTAACCAATAATAATTGTCAATTCTTTTATCGTTGTGAATTTCCAGTTCATGAGGAATTTTTTTGCAAATAGGTGCGCTTGTCATACAATCAATTTTAATTTAAATTTTAGCGAAAATACTAAAAAACCCTGATATCAATTTTTTTGATTAAAAAGGTAGTAGGAATATTAACGAAATGTAAGTAACTTTATGCCATTAACCTTTTCCAAATAAATTAGAAGAATATGGGATGTTCAGGATGTTCAACAGGAAGAGGTACCGATGGAATACCTAAAGGATGTAATAATAACGGGAGTTGCGGAACAGGAGGTGGATGTAATAAATTAAATGTTTTTGATTGGTTAGCGAATATGCAATTACCATCAAATCAAAAACCATTTAATATTGTTGAAGTTAGGTTTAAAAACGACCGCAAAGAGTTTTTTGTTAACGATGAGGGCCTAGCTTTAAAGCAAGGAGATATTGTTGCAACAGAAGCAGCTACAGGGCACGACATTGGTACAGTTTCCCTTACGGGTGAGTTGGTAAAATTACAACTCCAAAAATATAAAGTAAAAACGGATGGTTTGCTTAAGCTATATCGTTTAGCAAAACCTTCGGATGTTGAAAAATGGCAAGAAGCCATTGCTTTAGAAAAACCAACCATGACACAAGCTAGAAAGTTTGCGATTGACCTAGGTTTAGAAATGAAAATTTGCGATGTAGAATTTCAGGGAGATAAAACTAAAGCAACATTTTATTACACTGCTGAAGGTAGGGTTGATTTTAGAGAATTGATTAAAGTGTATGCTAGTACATTTAAAATAAGAATTGAAATGCGCCAAATTGGTGCACGACAAGAAGCTTCCAAGCTTGGAGGTTTAGGTGCTTGTGGTCGAGAATTGTGTTGCTCGTCTTGGTTAACAGATTTCAGAACTGTTTCAACTGGTGCAGCTCGTTATCAGCAACTTTCTTTAAATCCACAAAAATTAGCAGGACAATGCGGTAAATTAAAGTGTTGTTTAAATTATGAGTTGGATAGTTACTTAGATGCTGTTAGAGATTTTCCTGATACCAATATTAATTTAAAAACTGCCGAGGGGTTGTATAAGCATTTTAAAACCGATATTTTTAAAGGAATTATGTGGTATGTAAATACCGATGATGGATATAAAATGGTAGCGGCTACAACAAATCGTGTTAAAGAAGTGATAGAGGCTAATAAAAAGGGTGAGAAACCTGCTGTTTTATCTGATATTGTTGAGAAAGAAGAAAAAGTGAAAGAGCCAACATATCAAAATGTTGTTGGACAGGATGATTTAACAAGGTTTGATAATAAATCTAAAGGGAATAAAAACCGCCCAAAAAATCGTCCGCACTTTAAAAAAAACAAACCAAAAAATAATTCATCCAATAATAATATGTAATTTTAAGCTTCCAATTTCGGAAGCTTATTTTATTTTTATAAAATGTTTAAAATTCCATTTGTAATATCCTTATTGGTTTTACTTGTATCGTGTAACAACTCCACTGTTTATACCGAGTATTATAATTTTAATAATCAGGATTGGAGTCAAAACAAAATGTTAGTTTATTCAACTCCTAGTATACCTAAATCTACCGAACCTTTAGTTTTTGAAATTCATTTCAGACATAATATCGATTATAAATATCGAAACATTTGGTTATTTACAGAACTACAACTTCCTAATGGAACTATAAAAAAAGATACTATACAAAAGGTATTTATGCAAACCAATGGCGAATGGATGCAAGATATTGAAGGTTCTGGAAATTTAAAAGAATCGCACGTAACTCTTTTTGCTTTAAAAGATGCGCCAGAAGGTAAGTATGTTTTAAAAGTTCAACATGCAATGAGAGATGACAAATTACAAGGGATTTTAGATGTAGGGTTTAAAATCAATAAAATTGAATAAATTATGGTGACAGAGTCTAAATTAAAATTGTATAAAAAAATCATAAAATTCTTTTGGATTTTTTCTATTGGCGGAATATTTACAGTTTTTTTAATGTTTTTTGGTATAGCTAAATTCGAGATTTTTGGACCACTACCAAGTTTCGAAGAATTAGAAAATCCAAATATTCAACTTGCCTCAGAAGTAATTTCATCCGATGGTAAAGTACTGGGAACTATATTTGCTCAAAATAGGTCTATTTCTTATTATGAAGAATTGTCGCCCTATCTTCCAAAAGCATTAGTAAGTACAGAGGATGAAAGATTTTACGAACATTCTGGAATTGATGCAAAAAGCGTATCAAGAGCAGTGTTAAAATTAGGAAAAGCCGGTGGAGGTAGCACAGTAACACAACAATTATCTAAAATGTTGTTTACAGGAATTCGTTCTAAAGGGTTAAGCGCAATAAAACAAAAGTTAAATGAGTGGGTTATTGCTGTGCAATTGGAACGTCAATATACCAAAGAAGAAATTATTGCAATGTATTTTAATAAATTAGATTTTGTGAATAATGCAGTTGGTATAAAATCCGCAGCAAGAATTTATTTTAGTAAAGAACCCAACGAATTGAATATTCAAGAATCTGCTTTATTGGTTGGTATGGCAAAAAATCCTTCGTTGTTTAATCCAAAACGTTTCCCTGAAAGATCAGTTGAAAGACGAAATGTTGTTTTGTATCAAATGATGCGAAATAAGTACATAACTCGTGAGGAATTTGATTCTTTAAAGGTTTTACCATTAGAATTACGTTTGAATGAAGCTAGTCATGATAGCGGAATTGCAACTTATTTTAGAGAAGAAGTTCGAAAAGAGTTAAAAAATATTTTCCATACTTTGAAAAAACCAGACGGAACAGATTACGATATTTATAGAGATGGTTTAAAGATTTATACAACAATAAATTATCAAATGCAGTTATATGCAGAAAAAGCTGTTAAAACTCATTTATCGGAAGAGTTACAACCAGCATTTTATGAGCATTGGAGTAAAAAGAGTGATAAAATTAAAAAGTTTGCGCCATTTTATTTTGAGGGAATGAGTGATGATAAAAAAGCTGAAATGGTAGAGGAAATAATTTTAAATGGAATTAGAAATACACCAAGATATAAATTAGCGTTGGAAAAACAAGAGGATTTATTAGAGAAGTATAGAGAATTTAATAGAGCTTATTACGAAATTATAGTTTTAAAAGATAGAAAAGTTAGAGTGGAAAATGAGCGTATTTCTAAACAAATTGAACTAAATGCTATCAGAAGAGATACTTCTACAAGTGATGAAGTTTTAGAAAAACGTGAAAGAATTGAGGAGTTGTTAGAAGTTTTAAAAGATAGTTTAGAATATTATACTGAGGAGATTTTAGATAGAGAGCCTAATTTTGAAAGTTTGAAAAAATCGTACATGGTGGTTTGGAAACCATTTGATGAAAAAATGCAAAAGGAATTTAAAAAACCTGTTCGTATGACTATCTTTACTTGGAAAGGCGAACGAGATACCGTTATGAGTCCTAGGGATAGTGTTATTCATCATAAATGGTTTTTACGTTCTGGTTTAATGTCGGTAGACCCTAAAACTGGGTATATTAAAGCATGGGTAGGTGGGATTGATTATAAGTATTTTAAATACGATCACGTAAGAGCAACCCGACAAGTAGGCTCAACATTTAAGCCTTTTGTATATGGAACAGCTATAGAAAATGGTATTTCACCTTGCGATAAAATTTTAAATCAGCCCGTAACTATTCCTAGAGGAATGCATGGTTTGGAGCAAGCTTGGACTCCAAAAAACTCGGCAAAATCACCTTTAGATGGAGAACCATTGTCTTTAAAAATGGCATTAGCCAACTCTATTAACTCCATAACTGCTAAAATCATGAAAGATTTCGGTCCAAATGCAGTGATAGATTTAGCTCGCAGATGTGGTTTATCAGGTGCTATAGAGCCTGTTCCATCTATTTGTTTAGGTACACCAGATGTTTCCTTGTTTGAAATGGTTGGTGCTTATAGCGTTTTTGCTAATAAAGGTATTTATGTTCAGCCTACATTTATTTTAAGAGTAGAAGATAAAAACGGAAATGTAATTTATACTCCTCGTCCGGTTAGACGCGAGGCAATGACAGAGGAAAATGCTTATAAAATGTTAGAGTTATTAAGTGGTGTGGCGGATTATGGCGAAAGAGTTAATGGAAAGTCAACTTTTGGTACTGGGGTGAGGTTGCGTTCTGGAAGACCTTATGGTGGTATTCCATATGATGTAAAAATTGCAGGTAAAACTGGTACAACTCAAATGCAAAGCGATGGTTGGTTTATGGGAATTACACCAGATTTAGTAACGGGCGTTTGGACAGGTTGTGAGGATAGATCGGTTCACTTTTTATCTTTAAACTTAGGTATGGGAACAAATACAGCATTGCCAATTTGGGGGTATTATATGAATTATATTTACAAGGACCCAAAAATTAAAATTGCAAAAGGATCGTTTGAAAAACCCGAATCTTTATTGGATGTAAATTTTGATTGCAATAAAGCCGATGAAGTAAGAGATTTTGGTAAAAAACCTAATAAAGATTTTTAGTGATATGGTAAAAGATTGGCGTTTTGAGGACAATAAGTTAAAAAGAAGTTTTGTATTCGAAAACTTCATTCACGCTTGGGGATTTATGAATAGTGTTGCCTTAATTGCCGAAAAAATGAATCATCATCCGCTTTGGTTAAATGTGTACAATAAGGTAGAAATTGAATTATCTACTCATGATGCGGGTAATACTGTTACACAAAAGGATATTGATTTGGCAAAAGCTATTAACAATCTACTGTAAAATATCCACAATTGATATTTTGCTTTTGTAATTGATTTGTTTGTGTAGATAATTTTGTAGATTTGCAACTTCGTTTTATTTAAAACGCTTAAAAAGACTTTAAAAAATTGAAAATATAGAACTATGAGAATGAAAAGAACAAAAATTGTTGCTACCCTAGGGCCAGCTTCATCTAGTGAAGAAATGATTAAAAAAATGTATCAAAATGGCTTAGATGTTTGCCGTTTAATTTTTTCTCATGGTGATTACGATGTTCATTTACAAAATATCCAAACAATCCGTAAGGTTAATAAGGATTTAAATGCAAATATTGCAATTTTAGCCGATTTACAAGGACCTAAATTGCGTGTTGGTGTTATGGAAAATGATGGGGTGGAGGTAAACGTAGGAGATAGAATTATTTTTACAACAAATAAGTGTGTTGGTACAAAGGAAAAGGTATATATGACATACCAAAACTTCCCTAACGATGTTAAGCCTGGTGAGGCTATTTTGATTGATGATGGTAAGTTAAAAGTTGTTGTAGAATCCTCTAACCAAATTGATGAAGTTGTTTGTGTTGTAGAGCATGGTGGTATTTTAAAAAGTAAAAAAGGTGTTAACTTACCTAATACTAAAGTTTCGTTACCATCTTTAACCGAGAAGGATTTAAACGATTTAAAATTTATTTTACAACACGATGTGGAGTGGTTAGCATTATCTTTTGTAAGATGTGCTCAAGATATTTTAGAGTTAAAAGAAATATTAGCGGCTAATAATAGTCATGCTAAAGTTATCGCAAAAATCGAAAAACCAGAAGCTATCCTAGCAATCGATGAAATTATCGAAGCAACAGATGCTATCATGGTTGCTCGTGGGGATTTAGGTATCGAAGTACCATATCAAGATGTTCCTTTGTTACAAAAAATGATGATTAAGAAGTGTTTAAAAGCCTCTAAACCTATCATTGTAGCTACTCAAATGATGGAAAGTATGATTGAGGGTATAACGCCTTCTCGTGCAGAAGTAAACGACGTTGCAAATGCGGTAATGGATGGTGCTGATGCTGTAATGTTATCTGGTGAAACCTCTGTGGGTTTACATCCAGATTTAGTTATCCAAACTATGTCTAATATTGCGTCTAAAGTAGAAAGTTTCGAAGGAATTTATCATCCAGAATTAGATCCAGTATATAAAAAAGATAGATATATTACTGATCATGTTTGTAATTCTACAGTTTATATGGCTAAGCATACTGGAGCTAAAGCAATTGCTACAATGTCCTACTCAGGTTATACGGCTTATGTATTGTCTTCTCGTCGTCCAAAAGCGTATGTTTACGTGTTTACAAGTAACCGTAATATATTAAACACAGTTAGTTTAATTTGGGGTGTTAAAGGTTTTTATTATGATGACAATACCAGTACCGAAAAAACGATGCAAGACGTTCAAAAAATATTGAAAGAAAATGGATGTTTAGAAAAAGGAGATTTCTTTTTACACATGGTATCTATGCCAATTGATAAAAGTGGAAAATCCAATACCGTTTTATTAAGCGAAGTAGAATAATTTATATAATTAATTGTAAAAAAGGTTTAAGATTCGTTCTTAAACCTTTTTTAATATAATAAACTGTTTGGTAATCACCACTCCGGCTTACAGCCACCTCGCCTCAAGGCAAGGAGTTGTGTTACTTAAGAAAACTTCGTTTTTATTTATTATGCTTTTTCTACGTAGTACTTAACTGCTTTCCCTGGGGAAAGCTGCCGAAGGCTGAAAGGGGATAGATTTTAAAGATCATATTGTATATTATCAAATTTATTCGTTCTTAAACCTTTTTTATTTTAAACTCATTTTATCTTATGATTAAGTTATCCGTTTTTGCATCTGGTAGTGGTACTAACGCCGAAAAAATATACGAATATTTTAAGGGTAATGATTTAGTTAAAATTGATACTGTGGTGGTATCTAACCCAAACGCGGGTATTATACAGCGCAGTAAAAACTGGGGAGCTGATGTAATTATTTTAGATAAAAAAGAGTTTAAATCCACCAACAATTTAGCACAAGAATTACAAAAACGCGAAACAAAATTAATCATTTTAGCAGGTTTTTTATGGTTAATTCCAACAAGTTTAACCTCTGCATTTCCTAATAAAATTATCAATATACACCCATCCTTACTGCCAAAATACGGTGGCAAAGGAATGTATGGAGCAAAAGTTCATCAAGCAGTTTTTGATGCAAAAGAAAAGGAAAGCGGAATAACTATTCATTTTGTAAATGAAGAATACGACAAAGGAGCCATAATTTTACAACGTTCGTGTGAGGTACAAGGACTAAACACCACAGAAATCGCTCACGAAGTACAAAAACTAGAGCATAAATACTTTCCCATCATCGTGGAAGAATTAATTAAAAATCCACTGTAGTCCCCGATTATATTAGTTTATTATTTACAAAATCTTAAAGGTTTTATCTACTTTTAAATTCTTCAATTTTTGGGGAAGGTTACATATTTATTGGTATTTGTATAGATTTGTTTTGTATCTCATTAAATTTGAGGTGTTTACAACTTTGTTGTTGCTTGTGATTTCCTTTTTTATAATACCAATACTATCTACATAATAATAAAAACAATCATTTTTAATATAATTGTCTTTTGATATTTTCATTTTAACAACATTGTAATAAGTTGTTTCTTCCACTTTTAATGAGTTTAAAATTTCTGTAATTTCGGCATTTAATCTTTTGTCGCCTTTCGTTTTGCTAGAAAGTAAAGTGAAACCGCCGTTAATTAGTCCTCTTGAAATAAAATCACTCATAAGTTGTTCTTCAATTATTTGGTTACTAGGAAAGCTTAGGTATTGTATATTAA